>DASQLL010000041.1:0-3329 GCA_035630035.1 Pyrinomonadaceae bacterium
ACCTCCGTGCCCTCTGTGCCTCCGTGGTTAATCCCCCTATGGAGAGACTACGCCTGAACGAAATTTCGGAAGCGCGCGCCACGGAAGACGCCGTCAGAGAGGCCGCCGAGTCCGTCCTCGGCGCGGAGGTTCACACCGTCAGTCCTCTTCCTTTCGGTAACATCAACCGCGTCTTCAAGGTCGAGTCGGCGGCGCGCTCCTGCGTCGTCAAAGTTTTCACCTACGCTGGCTGGCCTGAGGCGGGCAAGCTCCCGTGGGTCGAATCACAACTCACACTACACGGCGTGCCCCGCGCGCGCCTGCTCCATTACACGCGCGACGACTCGCTCTTCCCGCACGGTTTTTCCGTCAGCGAGTTTGTCGAGGGCGAGAACTGCAAGGCCGCCGTGCGCGAAGGGCGACTGACGCCGTCAAGATATTTCGAGTTGGTCGGCGCGCTTCTGCGGCGCATCCATGCGATAAGGCCGCCGCGCTACGGCAACGTCGGAGACGGCGCGGGGACGGATGAAGACTTCGTCGGCTGGCTTCTGGCATGTGACCTTCGGGATCGCATGCTTGAGATCGGCGACGGCACGCGTCCCGCGGAGACGCTCTACCCTTTGATCGAGCGCGCGGTCGAGCCTGTGCTGCGACGCTACGAGTCGCGCTTCCGGCCCGCGCTCCTGCACGCCGACGCCACGCCGAAAAACGCTCTGCTCGACGGCGCGGGCCGTTTCCTTCTCATAGACTGGGATGAGGCAATCGCGGGCTTCTGGGTCAAAGATTACACGAACCTGACTTACTGGTATTCTTACATCGCGAGGCAAGACGATAAGCGCGACGGCGCGGACGAAGTCGCAAACGCTTTCTTCCGCGGCTACGGCGAGCCGGGTTTCGACCGCGAAGAGCTGCGCGAGATTGAGCACGCGCTGCACACGACGCAGGCCGCTGACATTCTCGCTTACCAATACAAGTTCGGCGACGTTGGAGAATTCAAACGCACACGCGAGATTCTGCTCCAACTGCTCGACGCGCCGCCCGCGAGGAGAAGTCGTACATGAAACAGGCAGAGGAAAATGGCGCGAGCGACGCGGCGCGTTCGGATGGAAGAGAGAACGGATACGCGCCCGCGCTCGGCGACATGAGCGCCGAAGACTTCCGTCGTTACGGCCACGAGGTTATCAACTGGATCGCCGATTACTTCGAGCAAGTCGAACGCTACCCGGTTCTCGCGCAGGTCGAGCCGGGCGAGCTTCACTCTCAACTTCCCTCTTCGCCGCCCGAGCGTGGCGAGCCGATGGGAGACATACTCGCCGACGTTGACCGCCTCGTCGTGCCCGCGCTCACGCATTGGAATCATCCCTCCTTCTTCGCGTACTTCGCTACCTCGTCTTCCGCGCCCGGCATCTTCGGCGAGCTTCTATCCGCAGCCTTCGACGTGAAGGCGATGCTATGGCGCACGTCGCCGGCCTCGACCGAATTGGAAGAGGTCGCGCTCGACTGGCTGCGGCAGATGATGGCTCTGCCTGCGGAGTTCGGCGGCGTCATCTACGACACGGCCTCGGTCGCGAGCATGCACGCGATTGCCGCCGCGCGCGAAGGGCTGAACCTCGGAATTCGCGAGGACGGCATGAGCGGGCGCACGGATTTGCCCGCGCTTCGCCTTTACGCGTCCGAGCAATCGCACTCTTCAATCGAGAAGGGACTCATCGCGCTCGGACTCGGCCAGCGCTCGCTCCGCAAAGTTCCGTCCGACTCCGACTTTGAAATGGACACCGCCGCGCTCGCGCGAATGATTGACGAGGACAGGCGAAGCGGCGCGCTCCCCTTCTGCGTCGTCGCAACCATCGGCACGACCTCCTCGACAAGCGTTGACCCTGTGCCCGCCATCGCGGATATATGCGAGCGCGAAAACTTGTGGCTGCACGTTGACGCGGCATACGCAGGCTCGGCGGCAATCGTCCCCGAACTGCGCTACATATTCGAGGGCTGGGAGCGCGCCGACTCGATAGTGACGAACCCGCACAAGTGGCTCTTCACGCCTTTCGATTTGTCCGCGCTCTACTGCCGCCGTCTGGATTTACTGCGACGAGCCTTCACGCTCGTGCCCGAATATCTTCGCACGCCCGAAGACGACTCCGTGCGAAACGGCTCGGACTACGGCGTGCAGCTCGGTCGCCGCTTCCGCGCGCTCAAGCTCTGGATGATAATCCGCTACTTCGGGCACGAAGGTCTTGCCGCGCGCATACGCGAGCATTGCCGGCTCGCACGACGTTTCACCTCTTGGGTCGGAGATTCTTACGATTGGGAGCTGCTCGCGCCCGTGCCCTTCAGTACAGTCTGCTTTCGCGCGCGCACGAGCGTTGAAGATGAAACAGAGGAGGAGCGCGCCGCACGACTCGACCGTTTGAACGAGCGCGTAATGAACGCCGTCAATGCGACGGGCGAAGTTTTCCTCTCGCACACGAAGCTCGGCGGCGTCTTCACGCTCCGCCTCGCCATCGGCAACATACGCACGACCGAGCTGCACGTCCGCCGCGCGTGGGAACTTCTGAACGAAAAGCTCCACGAAGTTTCAAAGGAAGACTTAAAGACAAGCGAAGGTTGAGAATAATGCTGACACACATCGTCATCTGGAAATACAAGCAGGACGTGGAGCAGGAACTGAGAAGCGAGCACGTCGCGCGACTGCGTCGTCTCACCGAGTTCATCCCCGAAATTCAGAGCTTCGCCGTCGGCTTCGACGTGCTGCGTCTGCCGCGCTCCTATCACACGGGACTCGTCGCCGTCTTTCGCGACCGCGCCGGCCTCGAAGCCTACACCGTCCATCCCGAACACGTCGCCGTCGCGGATTTGGGGCGCACCATCAGCGAGCACGTCGCGTCAGTGGATTTCGAGGACGGAAGGGAGAGTGATGAGTGATGAGTACTGAGGACTGAGTTGAAGTTATCCTTCAACTCAGTCCTCAGTACTCATCACTCAGTACTTTTTTTGAACCGATGAAACGTTGGAAGAAAATCTTGCTCGCGCTGATCGGCCTGCTGCTCCTCTTGCAGACGCCGTTCGCGTACAGGCGTTACCGGCTCGGTCGCCTGAGCGCGGCGATTGCCGACTTGAACGCGCAGCGCACAGCCGCGCCGCCCGACGACGAGTTCGACGACTACGCCGGAGTCTTTCATGTTCACTCCGCGCTCGGCGGCCACAGCACCGGCACGTTCGACGAGATCGTACGCGCGGCGAAAGATAATCGTCTCGCCTTCGTCGTGATGACCGAGCATCCCAACGCATTCGTCAATTCAGCCGAGGCGACTCTGCGAGGCACGCACGAAGGCGTCCTCTTCGCGGGCGGG
>DASQLL010000042.1:0-3172 GCA_035630035.1 Pyrinomonadaceae bacterium
CCGCCCCCGAAACCGTCCCGCGCCCTCCCATCAGAGAAGTCCCGCCGATGACGCACGCCGCAATCGCGTCAAGCTCCATGTACGAGCCTGCGTCCGGCGACGCGCTCCCGACGCGCGCCGTGTGCAGAAGCGACGCGACGCCGACCAGAAGCCCCAACACGCAGTAGGCCGCGAGTATGTAGCGCCGTATGTTGATGCCTGACAGACGCGCGGCATCGGGGTTTCCGCCGATGGCGTAGAGGTAGCGACCGAAGGTCGTGTTCTGCGTCAGGAACGCGCCGAGTATTGCGACGGCGAACAGCACAAGCACGGGGACGGGGACGCCCGGATTGTCGCCGGAGTTCATCAGCACGATGAAGGCGGCGATGATAAGCGTCGGGATGATGATGCGCGCCGCCGTCGCTCCCACGCCCGGCACGCTCAACCCGTGACGACGCCGCGCGCGGTTGCGGCTGATGCTCGACCACGCGACCGCGACCACGGCCAACGCCGCAAGCACAAGGCCGATTGTCGGCGAGACCTTACCGACGCCAAGCTCGCGGAAGAAAGGTATGCGGACGGGGATGGTCGCGCCTTCACTTAAACCGAGTATCACGCCGCGCCACGCGAGCAGTCCGCCGAGCGTGACGATGAAGGCGGGTATGTTCGCGTATGCCACGAGCGCGCCCTGAAACGCGCCGATGATGATGCCGACGACGATGGCCGCGCCGAGCGCGCCGACAAGTCCCGCGGGGTCTTGCGTCATCGCGGCGATCCCGCCCGCAAGTCCCACGACCGAGCCGACCGACAAATCAATCTGCCCCGCCACTATCACCATCAACATCCCGACCGCGAGCACGCCCGTCACGGCCATCTGTTGAAGCAGGTTCGAGAAATTGTTCGGGTGAAGGAAGATGCCGTAGGGGTAGATGTCGCTGATCGTCTTCCACTGGAAGAAGAGCCAGATGACGACGAGCGCGAAGATCATCGTGTAGGCGCGCAGAGACTCTGTTGGGATGCGGAAGCCCCCGATGCGCGCCTCGACGCCCTCCGGCACCGCGCCCGGCGGCGACACGTCGGCGGTCGTCAGCGGTCGCTTAACGTCAGGCTCGTTGGCTGGATGGGACATATAAACTCCTAAGTCAGAAGTCAGAACGCTGAACGCTGAATGAAGAATTCGTCCCGCGACATTTTCTTTACGAGAGATGTTTTGCTTTTCTGACTGATGACACAAAGATAGCTATCAATTCATTAGCTTCCTGACAAAGATCGGACAGGCGAGAAACTGGAACAATTTCGCTGTCGCCGAGGAGATCGAGCCAGTAGAGAGTTTCCTCAAGTTCCTGTAGCCCGCCTTCGATCTTACTTGTAAACTCGGCTGTAGACCTCGCACGCTTCGCCTCGTGATAATGCGCGCCAACCGAAGTGCCGCTCCGCAGTACCTGTTTGCCAATCACCTGAGCTTCAGTAGTTTTCGGCAGAGACGCATACAGACGAATAATCCTCAACGCAAAGGCTTTCGTCCTCACACGCAAGTCACTGTTCCGTGTCTCAACCATCGCCCCACCTCCGAGGCGTCGGGCAACACTTTTTTCAGCGTTCAGCGTTCTGACTTCTGACTTTAGCCGTGTGGCCTGTGGCGCAGGCCATGACCGCTTCGGGCGTCGCGTCGGCGCGTTTGAACTCGCCTGTGATGCGACCTTCGTGAAGCACGATGACGCGGTCGGAGAGGCCGAGGACTTCGGGCAGCTCCGACGAGACGAGAACGATGGCGAGTCCTTCTTGAGCGAGGCGGTTGATGTGGCCGTAGATTTCCTGCTTCGCGCCCACGTCTATGCCGCGCGTCGGCTCGTCTAGGAAAAGCACGCGCGGGTTCGTCAGAAGCCACTTGGCGAGAACGACCTTCTGCTGGTTGCCGCCCGAAAGCGTGCCCGCGACCGTAAAGACCGAGTTCGCTTTCACGCGAAGGTCTTTCATCGCGCGCCCCCCGGCGGCGGCCTCCGCGTCAACGTCCGTCACGAAGCGGCCCGAAAGGCGCGGCAGGCCCGCGAGCGTCATGTTGTTGAGAATCGTCTGGTCGAGGACGAGTCCGAAGCGCTTGCGGTCTTCCGTCACGAAGCCGACGCCGTAGCGTATCGCCTCGGACGGGCGCGTTATCTGCACGCGCTTGCCTTCGACGTAAATCTCGCCGGTCGTGCGTCCCGCGTGCGCGCCGAAAATGCCCATCAGAAGATCGCTCCGGCCCGCGCCCATCAGCCCCGCGACGCCGAGGACTTCGCCGCGCCGGACGGAGAAGCTCACGTTTTTGACTAAGAGCTTGCCGCGCAGGTTCGGGTCTTCGACCGTCATGTCGCGGACTTCAAACACAACGTCGCCGCGCTCGTGCGAGGCTTCGGGGAAGATGTCGCCGACCTCGCGTCCGACCATGCGCGCGATGACACGTGGCTCGTCGAGCGCTTCGGTGGCTTCGGTGCCCACGGTTCGACCGTCGCGCAAGACCGTTATGCGCTCGGACATTCGGAACACCTCGTCGAGCTTGTGCGAGATGTAGATCATGCCGACGCCGCGCGCCTTGAGCTTGACGACGATGCGGAAGAGCGTTTCGACCTCGGTGTCTGTGAGCGCGGCGGTCGGCTCGTCCAGAACGAGTATGCGCGCCTCCTGCGAGAGCGCTTTGGCTATCTCGACGAGTTGCTGCTGGCCTATGCCGAGATGTCCGACGGGCGTGCGCGCGTCAACCGAAAGATGCAGCTCGTCTAAAAATTTCTGCGCGCGGCTGTAAAGCTCTTCCCAGCGTATGACGCCAAAGCGGCGCGGCTCGCGGCCCAAGAAGATGTTCTCGCCGATTGAAAGCTCCTTGATGAGCGAAAGCTCCTGATAGATGACAGCGACGCCCGCGCGCTCGGCCTCGCGCACGCTCGCGAAGCGTCGCACCTCGCCGTCAATCACTATGTCGCCGCCGTATGTGCCGTGCGCGTAGACACCGCCCAGCACCTTCATCAAGGTTGATTTGCCCGCCCCGTTCTCGCCCACGAGCGCGTGCAGCTCGCCCGCGCGCAGATCGAACGACACGCCGTCCAGAGCGCGCACGCCCGGAAACGACTTCGTGATGTTCCGCATCTCCAGAAGCGGAGTGCGCGCGGCTGAAACCATTCGCCTGTCTCCTACCTTCGTTTAGAGGCGGGCAATGCCC
>DASQLL010000043.1:0-3011 GCA_035630035.1 Pyrinomonadaceae bacterium
TTACCCGCCGTCAGTCTAGGCGGAGACGGTCAACGCCGTCCCATTGCGATGTGTCGGAGAGTACGACCGTGTCGCCCTCGTTGAGTCCTTCAAGCACCTCGACGGTGTTGACCGAGGCGCGACCGAGCTTGACGGGCACGCGCGTGGCTTCGCGCCCATCCGGCGCGAGCTTGAAGAGCGTGATGCTCGACTGCGCGCCGCCGCCCGTCGTGGGCCGGTTGACGTAAAGCACGTTGTCCAGTCGCTCAAGCTCAATCGTCCCGTCCACGCTCAGGTCAACGCGCGCGCCCTGCGGCATCGGGCCTTCGAGCCGCACGTCAACGGTGAACGTCCCGTTGCGCGCCGCGGGGTCTATGCGCTGCACGCGGCCCGAAATCGTTCCGCCTCCGCGCGTGTCAATCGTCGCCGACTGTCCGAGCGCGATGTCCTTGATCTGCGTTTCGGGAATTTGGAGCGCGGCCTTCAGACTCGAAGGGTCTGCCACGCGCGCGATGTTCGTGCCGGGCGTTATCTGCTGGCCGACTTCCACGGTGACTTCCTGAAGCACGCCGCTCGTGCCAGCGCGCACGAGGAGCGAGCCGACCTGCTCTTGATTGAGCCGCAACTGCGCGCGCAACTGCTCGATGCGCGACTGCTGCGCGGCGACCTGCGCGGCGGTCGAAGCGGTCGCGCTGCCTATGCGCTTCTTCTCGATCTCAAGCCGGTTGGCGAGCTGCTCGACGCGGACGCGCGCGATGCGAAGCGTTATGGCGGGCACGAGTCCTTCCTTGGCGAGCTGCTCGTCGGTGTCGAGCTGAATCTTTGCCTGACTGTACTCGGATTGAATCTGCGCGGTCGCGGCCTGCTGGCTCATGCGCTCGCTCTCAAGCCGCGCGCGAAGGTTGTTGAGGTCGGCCTGCGCGGTCTTGATCTGGTACTCGACATCAACGGCCTGCTGACGGAGCGTCGGGTTGCTAAGCTCGACAAGCACCGTGCCCGCCGAGACTTCGTCGCCGGGCTTTACGAACCTCTGCTCGACGCGCCCCTCGACCGGCGCGGCTATCTGCCTTATCTCTTCGGGGAGGAGCGTGCCCAAGCCACGCACCTGCCGGATCATCTGCCCGCGCTGAACGGTGCCAGTCCACAAGGTTCCGCGCGCGACGCTCGGCGCGGCGGGCTTCAGGCGCGACAGGCCGTAGGTGATAAGCGCGACGGCCATCACGCACGCGACTGCGTACAGCGCGAGCTTCACTCGTTTGCGGTTCTTGCGGGCGGGGCGTTTGACATCCATTGGCATAAATCACACTTCTACTTCGACACCCCACATGACAAGCCCCGTGCCACGAACATCGCACCCCTAATCCACCGATTTTCAGCAGTTTTTCGCTGGATGAGACAGGAGCGCACACGCGCCCTGTGTCCGTTTCCGAAAAGCCGAAATCCCAAAATCGAAAAACGGGTGGGCGGTTGAAGCATGTGAGGCGAAAGCGGAATCACGCCGTACGGTCGCGCCATAATTGGCGTTTCGAGAGTGTTATAATGCGCGGCGCGGTATGAGCAGAAGCTCGATGCTTGCCCTTTTCTAAAGTGGCAAGCAAAATCGTGATCGAGGTAGAAATATGATTCAGACCGTTGAAGCAGTGATTGATGAACAAGGCAGAGTTCACTTGCTTGAAGAAGTTCAGATTAGTGAAGCGCGGCGTGCCCTCGTCACCATTTTGGACGACGCGCCGTCCGCCCCGGTTTCCGAAACAGCTTTGTTGAGCGAACAGGCTCTTGCCGAAGATTGGAACAGACCGGAGGAGGATGCGGCGTGGTCACACCTTCAGCCGGGGCGGTAGTGCTACTGCCCTTCCCCTTCTCAAGAAGATTATTGATGCCGTAGTCGCCCTGCTCACCTAACATTCAAGTATAAGCTGCGCGTTCCATCACGCCGCACCGAACAAAACCTCTCAGCACACTCGTACCCTGTGCCTCTTTACGAGAAGTAAATCCTAAAATCGAACTGCAAATTCGCGCACCAGCGTGCGGACGAACTCGCGCCCGACGCTCTCACGTGCGGCTAACTCGCCCCTCACTCGCTTACTTACAAAATATGTCCCAACATCAGCACCCCCCGTGTATTTTTCCTTCCCGCCGCCGCACTGTACGGGCGGCTGAGGCTCCCCGACCCTGAGAGTTTTTAGAGAACTTCCCGGAGCAAAGAACATGGGTGGCAGAAAAGAGATCATGAAAATTCATAACAACAGTTCATCCCTTTCATCCTTCAAACGAGGCGCGCTCGCGTACGTCGCGCTTCTTTTGGCGCTGGCCGCGTTCGCCGTGGCCCCCGCCTTCGCGAACGACGACGAGACGATCATCGAAGCCGGACTCTCCGGCGCGGTGATAAACGGTCAGACGCCTTCGGGCAAGGCTGTATTCAGGCAGAGGCCCGGAGGCGACCTCAAGCTCCAAGTCGAGGTTCAGGACGTTAATCTGCCCGCGGGCACACTGCTCAACGTGCGCGTAGGCAACCAGTTCATCGGCACGATCACACTCGGCTCGCTGCGCGCGGGCCAGATAGAGCTTGAGACCCAGCGCGGCCAAGCCGTGCCGCAGGTGACTTCGGGCACGCCCGTCGTCGTCACGAACCAGTCGGGCGGCACAATCGTCTCCGGCGCATTCGGCACAGGCCCGACGGCCACGCCGACGCCGACCGGGACTCCGACGGCGACTCCGACACCGACAGCAACGCCTACAGCGACCCCGACACCGGGCGCAACGCCAAGTCCGACTCCCACGGCGACGCCTTCGCCGACGCCCGCCAACTTCGAGATTCGGGCGCACCTGACGGGCGCTCCGTCAGGCGGCGTGACGCCGACGGGCCGCGCCGATTTCGAGGTCGAGTTCGGCAACCGCGAATTCAAGGTCAGGGTCGAGGACGTGAACCTGCCACAGGGGACGCGTCTGAATGCCCTCGTTGACGGCGTCAACGTCGGGACGCTCGCGCTCGACGACGACGGGCGCGGCGAGTTCCGCATCAGGACACAGGA
>DASQLL010000044.1:0-5303 GCA_035630035.1 Pyrinomonadaceae bacterium
CCGTATTCGGACGAACTGCTCTTCAACTGGGCCTACTTCATCATCCTCAGCGAGCTGTCAGAGCAGGGCCGCGCGGCGCTCAAAGAGGTCGCCCCCGGCTACGAGCGCCCCGTCGTCTACTTCAAGCGCGCGTTCGAGTCGAACCCGAACGGAGTGATGCGCGCCAAGACGTTTACCGACATCGGCGCGCGCTGGCTGGGCCGTCCAGAGATGGCGCAGGCGGGACTTGAATATTTGGGCGCGGGCGTCGAGATTCATCCGAACAGCGCCGCGCTCCAAGAAATGCTCGGCGACTTCCAACTACGCAAAGGGGAGAAGGCGCGGGCCGAAGAGAGTTACAGGAAGGCTTTCGCGTTGGACGCGAACGCAGGCAAGGGCGCGAGCGTGGACGAGTACGTCGCGCGCAAGCTAAGCTCGTTGCCCGTCAAGACGAACTGAAAGACTGTTCAAAGTTTAAAGTTCAAGGTTCAAAGTTGCGGCATGGCCGCGAGCCTTGAGCCATGAAAGAGAAAACTGACTTTGAACTTTGAACCTTGAACTTTGAACCTTGAACTTTGAGCTATTAAGCAATGCAAAAGCTCGCTGAAATTTGTATACGACGCCCCGTTTTCGCGGCGATGCTGATTCTTTCGCTCGTCGTCGTCGGCACGGCAAGTTATTTCCGCCTCGGCGTTGACCGCTTCCCGTCGGTTGACTTGCCGACGGTGAGCGTCCGCACTTCTTTGCCCGGCGCGTCCGCCGAGGAGGTCGAGACGCTCGTCTCGCAGCAGATCGAGGAGGTCGTCAACACGGTTGACGGCATAGACGAGCTGCGCTCGATTTCGGGGCCGGGCACGTCGCTCGTCATCGCAACCTTCAAGCTCGACCGCGACCTTGAGACCGCCGCGCAGGACGTGCGCGACCGCGTCGCGACCGTCATACGCCGCCTGCCCGACGACGTTCAGCCGCCCGTCGTGCAGAAGTTCAACAACGACAGCTCGCCCGTCATGATCATCGCGCTCTCGGGCGACCGTAGCCTGCGCGAGCTGACCGAGCTGGCTGACAAAATCGCGCGCCCGCAGTTCGAGCGCGTCGGCGGCGTGGGCGAGGCGAGCGTCGTCGGCGGCATCCAGCGCTCGATCAACGTCTGGATTGACGCAAACCGGCTCGCCGCGTATCAGATTCCGATAACGGCTGTGCAGACGGCGCTCGCGCGACAGAACGCGGACATCCCCGGCGGCAACGTCACGACGAACCGCGAGGAGCTGACGCTTCGGACGATGGGCCGCTTCACAGACCCGCGCGAGTTCAGCGACCTCGTCATCTCGAACATCGGCGGCTCGCCCATAAGATTGCGCGACGTGGGGCGCGTCGAGGACGGGACGAAGGAGCAGCGAAGCCTTGCGCGCCTCAACGGCGTGCCGACCGTCACGCTTCAAATCCGACGACAGTCGGGCGCGAACACCATCGAGGTCATCAAGGGCATCAAGGCCACGCTCCCGCGCGTCGCCGCGCAGCTTCCCTCGGACGTGAAGATGGAGGTCATACGCGACCAGTCGCGCTACATCGAGGCCGCGCTCCACGAGATTACGACGCACCTCGTTCTGGGCAGCATCCTCGCGAGCCTCGTCGTGCTTCTGTTCATGCGCTCTTGGCGCTCGACGCTTATCGCGGGCATCGCGATCCCGGCCTCCGTGATTTCGACCTTCGCGATGATGCGCGCGCTCGACTTCACTTTGAACAGCGTGACGATGCTCGCGCTCGTCTTGATGGTCGGCGTGGTGATTGACGACGCGATTGTCGTCTTGGAGAACATCTTCCGCTTCGTCGAAGAAAAACGCATGACGGCGATGGAGGCCGCGCGCGAGGCGACGCGCGATATCGGCCTCGCAGTGCTGGCGACTACTCTGTCGCTCGTAGTCATCTTCCTTCCCGTCTCTTTCATGTCCTCGATTTCGGGACGCTTCCTCTACCAGTTCGGAATCACGGCGGCGGTCGCCATCATGGTCTCGCTTCTCGTCTCGTTCACGCTGACGCCGATGATGAGTTCGCGCCTTCTGCGCGTCGAGGACGTTGCGGCGGGCGGCGGCCACGGCGCGCACGGCCACGGCGAGCCGGGCAAGATAGAAGGCTCGCGCGGCGGATTTTATTCTTGGATTGACCGCGGCTACACGCACCTGCTCAAGTTCTCGATGCGCCACCGTCTCGCGGTCTCCGTCGTCGCCATCGCGGTCATCGCGTCGAGCGTGCCGCTCTACCGCGCGGTCAAACAGGAGTTCATCCCGACGAACGTGGACGAGGCCGAGTTCGAGGTCTCGATTACCGCGCCCGAAGGGACGAACCTCGCCACGATGAACACGACGATGCTGGCTATCGAAGAGGACGTTAAGCAAACGCCGGGCGTGCGTCTGGTGCTTGCGAGCGCGGGCGGGGGCTTTCTCGGCGGCGTCGGGCAGGGCGACTTGTACGTCCGCATCGCGCCGCACGAAGAGCGCACCGTCTCGATAAGCCGCATCTGGAAAGAATTGTTGAACGGCACGCCGATGATGGCCTTCCGAGGCAACTACATACAGCAGGACGTGATGCAGGAGATTCGACGACGCCTTCGCAAGTACGCGCCGATGCGCGCGGGCGTCCGCAACGCGCCCTCTTTCAACTTCGGCACGGGCGGTCGCTTCGACATAGACTTCAACCTGCGCGGGCCTGACCTCGAACAACTCGTCAAATACAGCGAAGAGCTGCGCGACCGCTCGGAAAAAATCGGCGGCATCGTTGACGCCGACACTTCTCTGAAGCTCAACAAGCCGGAGCTGCGCGTCGAGATTGACCGTGACCGCGCAGCCTCGCTCGGAGTCTCGACGACGGACATCGCAAACTCTCTGCGCGTCATGGTCGGCGGCGAGGCGGAGGCCACGCGCTTTCACGACGCCTCGATAAACGAGGCCTACGACGTTCAGCTACGTCTAACGGAGCGCGACCGAAACGACCCGCACGTGCTCGGCTACCTCTACGTTCCGTCCACGCGCGGCGGCCTCGTGCGATTAGACAACCTCGTCAACATCAAGCGCGAGACCGCGCCCTCGCGCATTGACCGTCTCGACCGCCAACGTCAGGTCGCCCTGCGCGCGTCTGTCGCGCCGGGTTTTGCGCTCGCCGACCGCATGGAGGCTTTGAAGAAGGCCGTCGCGGACATGAATTTGCCGCCCGCCTACACGACCGCAATCTCAGGCCGCGGGCGCGAGCTTGAGCGCACGTTCAACGAGTTCATCTGGGCGTTCATGCTCTCGATCATCTTCATGTACATGATCCTCGCCTCGCAGTTCGAGAGCGTGATTCACCCGGTCACGATCCTTCTGAGCCTTCCGCTCGCCATTCCCTTCGCGCTTCTGTCGCAGTGGCTGACGGGCGACACGCTCAACCTATACTCCGCGCTCGGCATCCTCGTCCTGTTCGGCGTGGTCAAGAAAAATTCCATCTTGCAGATTGACCACATGAACAGTCTGCGCGAGTCCGGCATGGAGCGACTCGAAGCCGTCATACAGGGCAACCGCGACCGCCTGCGCCCGATTTTGATGACGACGCTCGCGCTCGTCGCGGGCATGCTCCCGCTCGCCATCGGCACTGGGCCGGGCGCGGAGGAGCGTCGCTCAATCGCCGTCGTCGTCATCGGCGGCCAGTCGCTCTCGCTCCTCCTGACGCTGCTCGTCACCCCGGTCGCATACACAATCTTCGACGACATCGGCTCTACAGCCGCTTGGCGCAGATTCGCCGCTCCCGTCTTTAACGTCCCGCGACGCGCCTTCGCGGGCTTGCGCGCCGCCTTCGCGCGCCGGCGTCCGGCCACCGACGACGAGCCGGAGTTGGCGACCGATGCGAAGCCTTTCGACGACGGCGACACGGCGGAAGTTAAAAGGCCGCACCTCGGCGCGAGCGCGAGCGGCGACTAGTTTTGCTGCCTACGCTTGGCGGAAGGAAAATTTAACAGGGATAGACAGGATGGACAGGATGAAAAACAGAAACCGATGCAAGATTTGAATTTTCACATCCGAAATCTTAAATTCTTAATCCTGTTAATCCTGTCCATCCCTGTTTGAATTTGCCTTGAACTAAAAACAAGGTGGGGGCAACCCTGTTGCCGGTCTTCATCACGACACTTTTCATGTCGAACAAAAACATCGGCAAGCCAGTTCCACGCAAAGAGGGGCGCGCGAAGGTCACGGGCGCGGCGCGCTACGTTGACGACATCAAGCTCCCCGGCATGCTCTACGGCGTGACCGTCCGCAGCAACGTTGCGCGCGGTCGCGTCCGCGAGATCGCCTTCGGCGAGGGCATTCCGTGGGACGAGTTCGTCGTCGTCACGGCGCGCGACATTCCGGGCACGAACGCCGTCGCGCTCATACTCAACGACCAGCCGTATCTCGCCGACGGCGTCGTCAATCACAGCGAAGAGCCGATTCTTCTGCTCGCGCACGAAGACAAGTACCTGCTCGAAGAGGCCCGCCGCGCCGTCCGCGTTGAAATTGAGCCGCTGCCCGCCGTCTTCACGATTGAAGACTCGCTCGCGAAAAAAGAGATCATCTGGGGCGAAGACAACGTCTTCAAAGCGTTTCTGGTCGAGAAGGGAAACGTTGACGAGATTTGGAACAGCGCGGATGTCGTCATAGTGGAGGGCGAGTACGGCACGGGCGCGCAGGAGCAGCTCTACATCGAGACGAACGGCGTCATCGCCACCGCCGACGCTGAAAGCGGCGTCACCGTTCAAGGCTCGATGCAGTGTCCCTACTACGTTCACAAGGCTCTCGTAAAACTCTTCAACCTGCCCGAAGATAAAATCCGCGTCATACAGACCGAGACGGGCGGCGGCTTCGGCGGCAAGGAAGAGTACCCCTCGATGATCGCGGGACACGCCGCGCTGCTCGCTCTAAAGTCGGGCCGTCCGGTGAAAATGATTTACGACCGCGCCGAAGACATGGCCGCGACGACGAAGCGTCACCCTTCGCGCACGCGCCATCGCACGGCGGTCACGCGCGACGGTCGGCTCGTCGGGATGGAGATTGATTTCGTCGTTGACGGCGGCGCATACGCAACGCTTTCGGCGGTCGTGCTTTCGCGCGGCACGATTCACGCCGCGGGGCCTTACAACTGCGCGAACGTTCGGATACGCTCGAAGGCCGTCGCGACGAACGCCCCGCCGCACGGCGCATTCCGCGGCTTCGGCGCACCGCAGAGCATCTTCGCGCTCGAACGCCATCTGGACAAAGTCGCCGCGGCTGTAGGACTCACGCCCGAAGAGCTTCGACGCCGCAACTTCATACGCAGAGGCG
>DASQLL010000045.1:0-10099 GCA_035630035.1 Pyrinomonadaceae bacterium
TTGTAAGCGACCAAGAGGAGGGATTACGCGTCGGATTCAGGCAAAAATCGCGACTGACACGGGACGTTCAACCGCGACATTGGAGCGGTGTCGCTTAATGCGCTCAAGCTCGTGCAAAGTTTTCGCAGTGAGATAACTTACGCCGCAGTTAGGGCACGAGATGATAGGCACGTTCTCGATCACAAGCAAGTCGGCACCCTTGCCGTAACTTCTCGTCACGTGGCGAACGCGCGCGCCGCTTTCACCGCAAACGTCGCAAACCATCGCGCCATTTTGCTCGTCGTTACTCAACATACACGGTGACGACCACCAATTCGTTCCTCACGAAATCGCACGTAAAAAACTCTCGCCCGCGCCGAGCTTCAAGCCGAAGTTGTCGGCGACGGTCTGTCCGATGTCGGCGAGCGAGGCGCGGTCGCCGAGGTTGACGCCTGCGCGTGCGCGCGCGCCGTAGACGAGGAGCGGGGCGTACTCGCGCGTGTGGTCTGTGCCTCTGTAGGTCGGGTCGTTGCCATGATCGGCGGTGAGTATGAGAAGGTCTGTGTCCCGCATCGCCGCTTCGATTTCGGGCAGGCGCGCGTCGAAGTGCTCAAGCGCGCGCGCGTAGCCTTCCACGTCGCGGCGGTGTCCGTAGAGCATGTCGAAGTCAACGAGGTTCGAGAAGATGAGGCCGCGCGCGTCCGAGCGCAGCGCGGCGATGGTCTGGTCAATTGACTGGTCGTTGTTCTTACCGGGAAGCTCGCGCGTCACGCCCGCGGCGTCGTAGATGGATGAGATTTTACCGACGGCTACAACGTCGAGTCCCGCGCCGGAGATTATCGGCAGGAGCATCTCGCGCGGAGGCGGGACGGCGTAGTCGTGCCGGTTCTCCGTTCGCTTGAACGCGCCCGGCTCGCCCACGAACGGGCGCGCGATGACGCGGCCCACTTCATGCTCGCCGCGAAGGATGTTTCGAGCCGTCTCGCAAATCTCGTAGAGGCGCGGCAGGGGCACGACCTCTTCGTGCGCGGCTATCTGGAAGACCGAGTCGGCGGAGGTGTAGACGATGGGCTTGCCCGTCCGCACATGCTCGTCGCCGAGTTCTTTAATTATCTCCGTGCCCGACGCGGGGTAGTTTCCGAGGATGCCGGGCACGCCCGTCTCGGCGACGAAGCGTTTGATGACTTCCGGCGGAAAGCCTCCGGGGTATGTGGGGAATGCGCGCTCAAGAATGATGCCCGCCATCTCCCAGTGGCCCGTCGTCGTGTCCTTCCCGTTCGAGCGGAGCGCGCAGCGACCGAAAGAGCCGCGCGGGCTTTCGACGGGCGGCACACCCGCGAGCCGGCGGACGTTGCCGAGGCCCCAGCCGCGCAAGTTCGGCAACTTCACTTCACGCGACTCGCAGATGTGTCCGAGCGTGTCCGAGCCTGCGTCGCCCCACGCGGCGGCGTCGGGCATCTCGCCCATGCCGAGGCTGTCGAGAACGACGAGCGCGATGCGGTCGAAAGTGCGTTTATCGTCAGTCATTTTTCTTCCCTATCTTGTCACCCGTCACTCGTCACTTGTCACTTCTAAGTAATCAGCCCTTCGGCGCGCGGTAGCCCTCGCGCGCGCGCACCTGTGCGTCTTTGACGCCGCGCACCGTCACTTTTATCGCGCGGAATGTGCCGTCGCGCGCAGTGTTGTTCGAGTAGTAGCCGAGACTGTACTGCGTGCCGATGTCTTCGGCGACCTGACGGAAGGCGCGACGCGCGTCGCGCAGGTCTGCCGCCGCGAAGGTCTTACCGCCGGAGTCGAGCGCGAGCTGGCTCATCTCTCGACGCGCGATGTTGTATAGCGTGCGGCTTATGTGCATGCGCTCGAACTGTCCCATCTGGCAGAAGTTCGAGAAGTCGGCGGCGTCCGCGCCCGGCGCGATGACGCGTCGGTATCGGTCGAGCTGCGTGCGCGAAAGGCGGAGCGCGCCGCTGTCCTGACAGTCCTGCATCAGGCGCTCTTCGACGAAGTCCTCCGTGTTGACCTGTATGAAGTAGGAGACAACGCCTGCGCGTTTGAGAAGCTCGCGCGTCTCTTCAAAGTCCGCCGTGCTTGTCGAGTCCACGCCGTCCGTAAGCGCGACGAGCGCACGTCGGCCTCGCAGCTCCTCCTTCGGCTTGTCGCGGAAGATGTCTTCAGCGACCTTCTCAAGACTGTCATAGAAGGGCGTGCCGTTGGACGCGCCGATTGACTCGATTGCCTCCTCCAGTTCGTCGCGGTCGTCGGTGAGCTTCGCTTTCAACTCGACCTCGGCGAGTTTTTCGCTCCCCTCCTGTTTGGTGTTGAAGGCGACGACGGCGACGCGGTCGCCGGGGCGTAGGGCCGCTATGAAGTCGAGCGCGGCGCGGCGTATGAGTCCCACGTCGGCGCGCGTCGAACCCGAAGTGTCCAGCAGCAGCGCGACCTCGAAGGGAGCTTCCATCGTCGCGAAGTTCGCGAGCTTCTGCTGGCGACCGTCCTCGAAGATTTGGAAGTCGGCGGCGCGCAAACCCGTGAGCGGCCTTCCCGTTCGATCCGTGACGACCGCGGGGACTGAGATAAGCTGCGTCTCGATGCGTACAACGTCGTCTTCGTCCACCTCTTCGCCCGCGCCGTTTGCGCCGCGCGCCGTCTGCTGTTTCGTCTCGGGCGTCGGCGTCGGCGCGTAGACCCTGCGCGGTCGCCGCTGCGTCTCGTCCTGCGCGCGACCCTGCGACGCTGCGGCGAGCGCGACAAGGGCGATGGCGGAGACGATTGCGGTGAGCGCGAAGGTTTTTATTCTTGCCGGAAACTTCAAGACGGTCTTACACTCTCTGAAGCGAAATATCGCACGCCAAATTTTAGCCGCAAACGCGCGCGGACGGAAAGGGCGGACGCCTCTATGCCCGTAATCGGCAGACTCGACGGACAGGTTGAAGACGTAATCATCTCGCCGATCTCGCGTCGCCGCGGCGACGTTGAGCCGACCAAACAGCAGCCGGGCGAAGAAGACGCGCCCGCCACGCCTGCGACTCAAACGCAGACCGAGGGTGAGAGTTCCGCTAAGACGGACGAGTTGCCCGTGTGGCTCTTATGAATTGCGGATTGCGGATACAGGGCGACTTGAAATCTGCGCTCACCCTGCGTCCGTCGAACGGTTAATATGCGTGAGTTGAAACGGCACAACTTTCATCAAATCCGCAATCCGCAATCCGAAATCCGCAATCCGCATTTCCTTCCTACTTCCAAATTCCCGACGCCCGCCACTGCTCGCCGACCTTCGTCTCGTCGGCGATTTTCTTTACCTCTTCTGGCGAGAGACGGCGTCCGAAGCGCTGCGGGCGGTCTGCTATCTGGTAGGCCGTGGCGGCGACCGTCGCGACTGCCGATGCGAAGTCGCGCGGCTCTATCTTGTCGGGCGTGTCCGCGATTGTGTGGTGTACGGGGAGGTACGCCGTCTCGTCCTGCAAGAGAATCAGGTTGGGCACGCCCTCGGCCATGAAAGGCGCGTTGTCGGTGGCAGCGAACGCGGCGTGCTCTATCGCGAAGTCGCCGAACTGCGCGAGCGGCTTCGACAGCTCCAAGATGTCTGCGTCGAGGTCTGTGCGCCCCATCGAGAACCAGCCCTGCGGGCGGCCCGCGCCGATGTCCATGATGAGCGCGGCGACCGTCTTATCAAGCTCGGCGCGATGTCGCTCGACGTATGCGATTGAGCCGACCATCCCCTCCTCTTCGCCCATGAAGAGAACGAAGCGAAGCGTGCGCCGCGGCTGAAGGCCGAGCGACTTTATGGCGCGCGCCGTCTCCAGAACGGCGGCCACTCCCGCCGCGTTATCGAGCGCGCCGGGGCCGAGGTCGTTCGAGTCGAGATGCGCGCCGACGACGACTATCTCATCCGCTTTATCGCTCCCGCGAATCTCGCCGACGATGTTCGTGCTGTCAAAGGCCGCGCCGACTTTGTTCCGCACGTCGAGGCGCACGCGCGGCGTCTTGTTCTCAGCGAGCAGACGGCGCATCAGACCCACGTCTTCGCGCGCGAGCGAGACCGTGGGCAGCGCGGCCAGCCTGCCCGTCGCGCTGAAATCTACGGGCGCGGTGTAGAGCATCGTGTGCTGTTTGTCGGCGGCGATCATCACGGCGAGCGCGCCCGCGTCTTTCAATTCGCTGACGAGTCCGGGCGCGCGGTAGAAGTTGTATATGAGCGCGCCGAGGTCTGCGCCGACAGGGACGACGAGCGCGACGCGCCCCTTCATCGCGGCTGCGACGCGCCGAACGTCTTCGGGGCGGCCCGCGCCCACGTCAACCACCTCGCCCTCAACCGCGCCGTTCGTTCCCGGCGTCCAAGTGTAAGAAGCGATTGTGAGCGGGCGATTGCCTTGCGAGACGAGCGCGGCGCTTGCAGCCCCTCGCTCCCAGGACGCGGGCATTCGGAAAGGCTCGCGCGCGACGTTCGCAAGCTCGATGCGTTTCATTTCTGCTTCGGCCCACTCTTCGGCGCGGCGCGCGCCCGGCGTGCCCGTCAGACGGCTTCCGATCTCGTCGCTGAGCGCGGAGACATACGCGAGCTGTCGCCCGCTTGTGAAGACCTCGCCGACGAGTCGCGCGACGTGCGAGCCGCTGCTGTTCGGCGTCTGCGCGCGGGAGGCTGGGAGGAAGAGCATGCAGAAGGCCATTAGCGAAACGAGCGCGGCGCGGCTTCGCGTCGGTCGTGTCGGTCGCATCCCTCGTATCCGTCGTATCATGGTGAGTCTCCTTCGGGCGGGTGGTCTTAAAATCCGACTGGCTCTCGGCCACATGGGAATATCACACGCACTCTTACGAGGCAATCCGGCGCGGAGGATTTCGCACACCAGTCCGCTTGACACTTCGCCCCGCTTCTCTTAAATTCTTAGGCGTCACGGCGCAGCTCTTTGCAGGCACGTAGGTCAATGGTAGACGGCCACCCTTACAAGGTGGAGGTTGGGGGTTCGAGTCCCTCCGTGCCTACCATTTACGCGCCCCGGCAAGCGTTCGGTGGCTTGAAAATTCAGAAGTTCTCGCGGAGTCGTAGTTCAGTTGGTTAGAACGCCGGCCTGTCACGTCGGAGGTCGCGGGTTCGAGTCCCGTCGGCTCCGCCAACTTAGAAAGCGCGCCTGTCTCGTTGAGGGCGCGCTTTTCTACTTTTACCGCGCATTTGCAGCCATTCTCGAAGGGTAGAACATTTGGCCCTGTGCGCCTGACTGAAGCTATTTCGCCCTCTTTACTCCCTTGAGTCCCGTTAAAATTCCCGCACGGGAAAATTTCTTACGTGTGAGACAGACATTACTCTCTTAATTACCCCTTTTTAAGGGTACTACCCTTTTTCTCACAGAGCACGCTCGGGCCACGCCCCAGTGATTGAACTTGCCCTGCTTCTTTAGGACTGCGCAACACATGCATCACCATGTAGCACGCATCACTCGCCTCGTCCAGAAGGCTTCGTTACAAGAATGCCGCGCTTAAAAGCCTCGAGCATGAAAAGGACATGGTCGAAGTTACCGTGTAAATGCTCGCCCCCGGCGATCATGTCTTCGACAATCGGGTGTTCATGCAACGCTCCTGCCTGTCCCAATATTTCTTCCACCGCGTCGCGGCTGCGGCCGGTTGAGATTTGCCTGTCCGCTACGAGCCTGTATCTCTGCTAATGTTTCTGCCCGTCTCCATCCATCTTCAATCTGCCGCGTAACCCGTCGCGTACGGCCCGCGTTCCCGATAATAAGGGAGGAATTGAGCGCAGGATTATCTTAATTTTTAATAAATCAGATCGTTTTTTTGATTTTAACACCACCTAAAATATTCGGTGGTTCTCAATCCTTCTAAGAACCTATTTTCCATGCAATTTTTTAATTTCTGATTCTCATCATGAATAACACCTAAAGGTAATCGATTGTCTTCGCTTAAATATTAGTACCGAAAACATTTGACGGATTTTGTTGATACCACCTTTTCTAGCTTTACTACATAAATACACTCAATTCTTTAGCAAATTTCCCTTTCGGCTCCCCTCCTTGGGTTATCATTGTGATACGGCATATCTCTTGCAATATCAGCTAACCGTAAAGTGTAGGCATGTTCCCTCTTATCTATCTTGAGAGGTGCCATGAGCAAAAAAACAACTCAAGTGTGCTCACGCGTGAAGACTTCAACCGTGATAGCATTAACATGAAAGGAGATGTTATGTTGAAGGTAAAGCACAGAAGATTCTTGGGCCTCGGTGTTCTCGTTTTTTTATTGCTCTCGCTCGCGACCTGCAAAAAGCCCGAAAGCTCTGCAATAAAAATCGGCGTGATCAGCCCATTTACTGGTAGTGGGCAGCAGTATGGACAGATCGCTAAGAACGGTATGTCTGTAGCCCTAGAGGAGATCAATGCCGCTGGCGGAATCAAGGGTAAACAACTCGAATTGATATACGAGGATGATCAGTTGAATCCTCAGTTGGGCAAGAGTGCGCTTAACAAGCTCGTCAATGTGGACAAAGTGCAGGCTATTCTGGGTCCGTTTACCTCAGGCGTAACTCTGGCCGTCGCACCCGACGCGGTAAGGGAAAAGGTTGTGATCCTATCTCCCACGGCAACCAATTACAAACTTAAGGATGCGGGAGATTTTTTCTTCAGAGTTTGTCCCAGTGACAATTATCAAGGTGCGCTACTGGCCCGAACCGCTTACGAAACTTTGGGTGCTAGGAAGGTGGCGGTCCTTTATATGAACACCGATTACGGCGTCGGCCTTCAGCAAGTCTTCACACCGGAGTTCGAGAGGATGGGCGGAAAAGTCCTTATCACGGAGGCTTTCCCACAAGGCGGGACCGATTTTCGCAGTCAACTGGCGAAGATTAAACAGCAGAACCCTGATCTGATCTTTATGCCCAGCAACTACTCGGAAGCAGCAGCCATACTAAAACAGGCGAAGGAATTAGGCTTCAATACTAAATTCTTAGGCGGCGACGGTTCTTATGATCCAGAACTGCTCAAATTGGCGGGCAATGCTGCCGAAAGTTTCATGCTCTCCACGATGGCTTTCGGCGATATGTCGGACCCGGTCGTGGCTGACTTTTTCAAGAATTACAAACGAAAGTTCAACGAAGACCCCACCCCGTTTGCAGCCCTCTGGTATGACGGCTTGAAGGTTTTGGCGTCAGCACTTGAAAATATTCCGCCTGATTCGTCTGGACAGACCGCTTACACAAGTTCAAATATCCAACAAGCTCTGCGTCAGGTGAAGTATCGCGGCGTCACCGGGCCGACGGAGTTTGACCAGTATGGCGAAGTGAAAAAACCTTTCACGCTCCACGTGGTCAAGGGAGGCCAATTCACTCCGATGTCATTGGCTAAAGGAGCCGCTGGGGATTGAAAATGTTAAGAGGCAAACTGCGGGGAGACGGGCTGACAGAGGGCGCGTACGCGCCGAGTCCTTTCCGACTATCTGGTGATGTCTTCTGCATAGTCACAAGTGTAATGGAATGTTCACCCAACTGTTCGTCAACGGTATAATAGCCGGGAGTATTTACGCGCTGGTGGCTCTCGGCTTTTCACTCATTTACAACACAACTCGTTTTTTCCACTTCGCTCACGCGGCCGTTTATACGGGCGGCGTCTATCTAGCCTACTTCTTCAGGAAGGAGATGGCGCTGCCTAGCCTGGTGGCATATACGCTCGCCTGTGCCGCCGCGGCCCTCGTCGGCATGATTATAGAGATTATCGTCTACCGACCGATGCGTAAGAAAGGCTCCGATGGCCTGAGCCTGCTCATCGCTTCGCTTGGCGTATATATCATTCTTGAGAATGTGATTTCTCTAATCTGGGGCAGCGAGACAAAGACACTGCGCGAGGCCGACATCGTCGAAGGTATCAGCCTGCTGGGGGCAAGAATAACTCCCACTCAAATCATCATCATCATCGTAAGCTTCGCGCTCGTGGTTTTAGTCTCCTTGGTCATCTGGAAATCCAAGGCAGGCGTGACACTGCGTGCCGTCTCGAACGACCCGGAACTCGCGCTGGTGAGTGGCATCGAGTCTGAAAAAGTGAATCTACTGTCGTTCGGCATTGGTTCCGCGCTGGCCGCTGCGGCGTCCATTCTCATCTCTTTCGAGACTAATATCACGCCAACCATGGGATTTCCCGTTCTGGTCCTGGCCGTGATAGCAATTGTCGTAGGCGGCATCGGAAGCAACTTGGGCGCAATTCTCGGGGGACTTCTCATTGGATTGGCAGAAAATCTGGGCGTCTGGAAGCTTCCATCGAAGTGGCAGGACACGATAGCCTTTATGATACTGATCATATTCCTCTTCTTTCGCCCGCAGGGATTCCTGGGCCGCAGACTGAAGAGAGTCACAGTCCAAGTCTAAATTAGCCGACCGGCGCCTGAGTCAATGGAGTATCTGCTACACATCCTGATAGTAATAAATATCTACCTAATGGCTGCGGTCTCATTGAACCTGATCGCGGGATACATGGGCATGCTCTCGCTTGCTCACGCGAGTTTCTTCGGTCTAGGGGCTTACGTGTCCGCGCTTTCGGCAGTTTATCTTCAGACCGGCTTTATTACCAATCTGGGACTCAGCATCGTCGCAGCGCTGCTCCTCAGCGGGGTTATTGCTATCTCGTCGATTCGTCTCAGGGATGATTATTTTGTCATAGCCACTTTCGGCTGCCAGGCAATCTTTTACAGCGTCGTGAATAACTGGATCGAGATGACAAACGGTCCGTTGGGCATTTCCTTCACTGATCAACCAATCATTCTCGGCTGGAGAGTCGCCACGCGCTTCGATTTCTTAATCCTGACTTCCGTCTTCGCCGCTATCGCCGTGGCCTTCGCATATCGTCTCACTGCCTCCCCCTTCGGGAAAGTGTTGCAGGCGATTCGCGAAGACGAAGTGTTCGCGAAGACGCTTGGCAAGGATGTTAAGCGGTTCAAGGTCATCACATTTATTTCCGCGGCGGCGACAGTCTCAGTCGCAGGCTCTTTATACGCTTACTATTTTACTTACATTGATCCGACGAGCTTCACCGTGCAGGAATCTATCCTAATGCTTGCGATGGTCATTGTCGGCGGTGCCGGGCGAGTGGTCAGCTCTATCGTCGGGGCCGTTCTACTGATTGCGGTCCCCGAGATACTGAGAGTGTCAGTCGTCTCAAGCTCAGCGGCCCCGCACGTGCGCCAGATTCTGTATGGGTTGCTCCTAGTCCTTTTTATGATGTTCCGCCCACAGGGCATCGCTGGGCGGCTCTCTTTCCGAAAGAACTGAGCAGGATGCTGGAGGTAACAGATATTACTAAACGTTTTGACGGCGTGGTCGCGCTCAACCATTTTTCGCTTACGTTGAAGCGTACTGCGATCACGAGCCTCATCGGCCCGAACGGTTCCGGCAAGACCACTCTCTTTAACATCATTATGGGGCTGGTGCAGCCTGAAGGCGGACGCGTTCTCTTCAATTCAAGAGAACTCACGGGGCGGCCCACGCATAAGATTGCAGGTCTCGGCATCAGCCGAACGTTTCAGGACCTGCGGCTTTTTCAGAAGCTTACGGTCATGGATAACCTGTTGCTCGCGAGCAGGGAGCAGCAAGGAGAGAATTTTCTCTACGCCTTGTCCCTCTTCTCTTCCCGCAGCCAAGCCCGGAGGCTACTGTTGGAGAAATCGCTCGCCATGCTGGAACAATTCGGTCTGGCGGATAAAAGGGATGCACTGGTTGAGAGCCTTTCTTACGGGCAGCAGAAATTGCTTTCCCTGGCTTGCTGCATCGCAGCGGATGCCGAACTGCTCCTTCTGGACGAGCCAGCCGCCGGGGTGAGCTTCACCTTGATAGAAAGAATGGCCACCCTGCTGGATGACTTTGTACGCAGGCAAGGACGCACGGTTCTTCTTATTGAGCACAATCTGGGGTTCGTAGTAAGCGTGTCGGATACGATAGTAGTAATGGATGAAGGCAGGAAGATAGCGGAAGGCTCAGCGTCAGTCGTACAGTCAAACGAGGAAGTACTCAGAACTTATCTAGGTTAGAAATTATGCTTCTCCAGGTTGACATACGCGAGACGGGTTATAGAAGAAAGCCCATCATCAAAAACGTCCGCTTTGCGCTCAATGAGGGTGAAATCGCCGGGATCATTGG
>DASQLL010000046.1:0-7540 GCA_035630035.1 Pyrinomonadaceae bacterium
GCTCTTGAACTGCCGTAGCTTCTCCAAAAATGTCGGCTTGCGCTTAATCATCTCGCCGACTTCCGACTGCTCGTCCTCGCCGACCTGATGCGGATTGTCGAGGCCGCGGAAAAACTTCACAGGGTCTTTGACGCGGTAGACGCGGAAGTCGAGCGCGTCAACGCCGCGATAGTTGATCCAGAGGCGCGCGCGGTCGGTCGTAGCATACGTGCGGTTCGTGTGAACCGAGAAGAAAGGCTTCGCGTGCTCGTCGGGCGGCACGGGCGCGCGCCCGCCGTAGGGCAACTCTTCGGGCGCGGTCTGCGCCGCGAAGCTGTGCAGCGTCTTCACGCGCAGGACGACGAAGCCGACGACCAGAAGCGCGGCGGCGAGATAGACGACGAAGGATGTTAGAAGTGTGCGACGGGACATAAGTTCTCCGAAGAAGTCAGTAGACAGTAGTCAGTAGCCAGCAGGCTCCGCATCGCGGGCGTCAGTGTTTTCATTTTGGCCGTTCGATACATAAAGTTTTCTACTGGCTACTGACTACTGTCTACTATCTACTTCTTTCATTGCAGAATCTTGAGACGGTAAAAGCCCAAGAAGTTTCGGTTGCTCGCAACGGGACGCCAGCGCGGGTCGGGATGACGCTCAAGGACGGAGAGACGAACCTTTCTGACCTCTCCCGCGTCTACGGGCGACGCGCCGGTGTGATAGACAACCCAATCATCCGCGCCCTCCGCGTCGGTGCGCGCGCGGCCCAAATAAATCATCACGTGGTACGGGTACTTCTGCGCGAACGTCTGTTGAAAGAAGAGCAGGTCGCCGGCCTCGGCTTCGGCGCGAGTGCGGCTCAGGAAGACTGTGTTGAAGTTTTTGAGCGTGCGTGCGTCGGCGAACTCGGCGAGCGTGCCGTCCGCGAGGTTCGCTTCGTCGAAGGAGCCTGAGGCTGTGCGGAAGAGCTTTTCGCCGACGGGGCTGCGCTCAAGCGTGTATGCGCGAACGTCGGGCGCTACGGGGTCGAAGGCTTCGCCCATCCTCTGAAACCACGCGCGGTCGTGCGAGCGCAGGGCCTCGCGCCAAGCGAAGCGGACTAACCCGCCGCAGTCGCGCTGCTCTGCGTTCCACTCCTTGCTCACCTCGTAGAACTGCGCTTCGGCGATGGCCGTGAACCAGCGCTTGAAGTTCTCGCGGTCGCCGTAGGTGCGAAGCTCCGCGCGGTCGGGGATGCCGTCCGCATCCGAGTCGTCCCAGCGCGATTCGGCGGGCACCGTGGCGGCGGCGGCGCGCGCTTCGCCTAACGCGACGGTGCGCGGGGGAGTCTTGCCGCAAGCTGCGAAGAGGTATAGCGCGAGAGCGGCGCTGGAGAGGCCGAGAATGAGACGCAGAGGGGGTCGCATCTTTTCTAAGAATTGTTGAAGAAGCAAGTCGGTCAATCGGGTTCGCTTAAACTACCACGACTGTCAAAAATTGTCTCGCCTTTTTCGCTCGGCGGCGACGGCGCGGGGTGAATTGTATTTGAAGCGGGCGGGCAACGCGAGACGGGCACAGACAGTGTTGAGGCGTGCCTGCCGCCACACGGGCAACGCACGCCCCGCCGATGCGAGCTGTGGATAACCACAGCAGAAAGTCAGAAGTCAGAACGCTGAACGCTGAACTGAGAGAAATTGTCTTTCAGTTCAGCGTTCAGCGTTCTGACTTCTGACTTTCCTTCACCTGTTCTTGTTGTGCTCCGCGTTGCCGCCCCATGCGTACCAGCCGTCGGCGTCGGGCGAGCCGGTCTTGAGGCAGATGAGGAGGCCGTTCGAGGTGCCGACGTAGACGCTGCCTTCGGCGAGCGCGGGTTGGAAGACCATCGGTTCGCCGAACTCGTACATGAAGCCGACTTCGCCGCCTTTCTGGTTAACTGATAAGAGATGACCGAGTGAGCTGCTGAGATATATGAACTGCTCGCCGAGCGCGGGCGGCGAGAAGACCTGCGAGTCCGCCGCGAGTCCGCCGCCGCTCACCTCCGCGCGCCAAGAGAGGCCGCCGCTCTTCGCGTTCACAGAGTTGAGATAACGCCCCTGCGCGTTGAGCATCTGCCCCCTGCTGTATGCAGCGCGCGAGCCTTGATAGGCCCAGCCGCCGACTACCGTGTTGACGCCGATGTGACTGTTCGCACGGTCGAGCTGCGCCGCCGCGGGCGCGCTCCCGAAGCCTACCGAAGAGTCGAGCGCGCTCTGCGCTTCGGCCTTGAGCGCGACGCCGCCGCCCTTGTTCTCGTCGAGGTACGCGGCCTCTTCGCTCGCGATGAGCCGCTTGTCCTTGTCGTCGCCGCTCGCGTCGAGCCGCTTCAGGCCCTCGTATGATTTGTTGTCGCGCTCCTCCTTCTGCGTCATCAAGACCTCGCCCGCGACCACTACGGGCGCGCTCGTGCCCGCGTTCTCCTTCTTCCAGACGACGCTGCCTTTCTCTGCGTCGAGGCAGTACGAAGTTCCGTCGAAGGTCGTGAAGTAGACCTTGCCTTCGGAGACGACGGGCGCGCTTATCACGTCCGCGGAGATGGCGCGCTCCCAGATGTGCTTGCCCGTCTTCAGGTCGGCGCACAGAAGTTTGTGACTGCCGACTTCCGCCGCGTCATCGCCCTGCTTCGCCGTTTGCGGGACTTGCTGCACGGGTTTCGGCGGGACTTGCGCGGCGGCACTCTTATGCGCTTGGTTTGAAGTGAAGTTCTGATGGCCTGCGCGACCGCTTGAGGGGTAGGCCATGAAGACGCGCCCCTTCGAGATGGCGGGCTGGCTCATCAGAGGGTCGCCGAGCCACTCCTGCCAGACGAGCTTGCCGGTCTTCGCGTCAACGACGATGAGCGTGCAGCTCTCCGTGTTGAAGGCGACGAGGCCGTCCTCGACCACCGCGCCGGTCGGCCCATCGTCCGATGTCTTAATCTTCCAGACGAGCTTTCCGGTCTTCGCGTCGAAGGCGTAGAAGTCGTGCGAGCCGTAGCCGCCGCCGATGAACAGCACGCCTTTGGCGTAGGCGGGCGTCGCGAGCGGCTGATTGCCGGGAACGCGCACGGCCCAGCCGCGCTTGCCGTCCGCCGTCACGAACGATGTCGGAGTCAGGTTGGGCATATTAGCCGGCAGCTTAACCTTGACGGCTTTGCCGAGATCAATCTTCACCTGCTTGGCCTCGGCCTCCGCAGGCTTCTCCGCGCCTTTGTCTTGCGCGTCATACCCGCGCGCCGCGCCGAAAGGCTGACCGGCGAATGCGACCGCGCCGACAGCGAGCAGCACCACCGCCAGAACGAGCTTCAACCCCCTTGAGAATTTTCTCTGCGTCTTCATCACACACCTCCGCCGTCGTTCGTCTTCGAGAGTCTGTGCGGGGAGACTCGCTTGCTTTGACTTTAGAATGGCGACGAGGGCGAAACTTGCGAGCGTTGTAAGAAAAGTTTTGAGCACCCTTTAGTTGAGGGTGCTGAAAATGTGATTCACCGCAGAGGCGCAGAGGACGCGGAGGGGGCGCAGAGGATTTGTCTTTCTCTGCGTAAGCTCTGCGTCCTCTGCGCCTCTGCGGTGAACTGTCCTACTCCACACACTCGACTGAATGCTGCCTCACCTCTTGCGTTGGCAGATGCCTTGCCGCTATCTTGCGTGTCAAACAAACCGAACTAAAAGGAAGGGCGAGACTGATGGCCGACACGGGCAAACTCCGCGACGATCCGCTGTGGTTCAAAGACGCCGTCTTTTACGAAATCTACGTGCGCGGCTTCTACGACTCGGACGGCGACGGCATCGGCGACTTTCGCGGCCTCACGCAGAAGCTCGATTACCTTGAATGGCTCGGCGTTGACTGCCTCTGGCTTCTGCCGATGTACGCCAGCCCCTTGCGCGACGGCGGCTACGACATCGCCGATTACTACGCGATACTTCCTGAGTACGGCACGCTCGAAGACTTCCGCACGTTCCTCGACGACGCGCACGCGCGCGGCATACGCGTCATCACAGACCTCGTCGTCAACCACACCTCGGACATTCACCCGTGGTTCAGAGAAGCTTCGAGCGCGCCCGACTCGCCCAAGCGCGACTGGTACGTCTGGAGCGACACGCCCGAAAGGTACAAAGAGGCGCGCATCATCTTCACCGACACGGAGAAGTCGAACTGGACATGGTGCGAGACGGGCAAGGGTTTCTACTGGCACCGCTTCTTCAGCCACCAGCCCGATCTGAACTACGACAACCCCGAAGTGCAACAGGCGATGCTCGACGTGGTTGACTACTGGCTCGACTTCGGCATTGACGGATTCCGCGTTGACGCCGTGCCGTATCTCTACGAGCGCGAAGGGACGAACTGCGAGAACCTCGCGGAGACGCACGGCTTTCTGAAACGCTTGCGCGCGCACGCCGAAAGCCGCCACCCGAACGCTTTGCTGCTCGGCGAAGCCAACCAGTGGCCCGAAGACGTGGTCGAGTATTTCGGCGATGGGGAAGAGTTCCACATGAACTACCACTTCCCAATCATGCCGCGCCTCTTCATGGCCCTCAGACAAGAGGACAGGCGCCCCATCGTCGAAATCCTTGAGCGCACGCCCGACATCCCCTCGAACTGCCAGTGGGGCATGTTCTTGCGAAACCACGACGAGCTGACGCTTGAGATGGTGACGGACGAGGAGCGCGACTATCTTTACAACGAGTACGCGAAAGACCGTCGCATGCGTCTGAACCTCGGCATACGCCGACGCCTCGCGCCGCTGCTCGACAACAGCCGTCGGCGGATCGAGCTTCTGCACGCGATTCTCTTCTCGATGCCGGGCAGCCCCTTCATCTACTACGGCGACGAGATAGGCATGGGCGACAACATATACCTCGGCGACCGCGACGGCGTGCGAACGCCGATGCAGTGGACGCCCGACCGCAACGCGGGCTTCTCCAAAGCCGACTTCGAGAGGCTCTACTTCCCGGCCATCAACAACCCCGTCTACGGCTTCCAGTCCGTCAACGTCGAGTCGCAGGCGCGCTACGATTCGAGCCTCCTACACTGGATGCGGCAGATGATTCTCTTGAGGAAGCAGCATCACGTCTTCGGTCGCGGCACGATGCGCTTCGTCAAGCCTGAGAACCGCAAAATCTTCGCCTTCGTCCGCGAGCACGAGGGCGAGACCGTCCTGTGCGTCTTCAACCTCTCGCAGTTCGCTCAGCCCGTCGAGCTTGACCTCGCGGAGTTCGATGGCCGCGCGCCCATCGAGATGCTCGGCAAGACGCGCTTCCCCCCGATAACAGCCGCGCCCTACCAGCTCGCGCTCGCGCCGCTCAGCTTCTACTGGTTCAGAATCGAGCCGAAGAGTGAGTGAGAAGAGTTGCGGAATGTGCAACGTCAGAAACGCGACCGTCAGGGAGCGTGTCTACGACGCTGCTATGAACACGATCCACGACGGTCGCGTTCTAAGAACACGCTCCCTGACGGTCGCGTTTCCGACTTGAGCTATCGGGGCGGCCCCTATAGTTTTGTTATGCGGTTTGAGCAATTCCGCAACATTAAACGGTTAAGACTGGGGCGAGACCGGAGGAGGAGAAACGAAGATGCTGAAGGCTCTGGGGAGCGGGATGTTGGGCGCGTGCGCGCTGACGCTGATTCACGAGACGGCGCGACGATTTATTGACGACGCGCCTCGCATGGATGTCGTCGGCATGCGCGCCATCGAGAAGACTATGCGCGCCGCCGACTTCGAGCCGCCCGTCCCTCTGCACGAGGCCGCGCTCGTCGGCGAGATCGTCTCGAACTCGCTCTACTACAGTCTCGTCGGCGTCGGAAGTCGCGACGACGCGATTCGCAACGGCGCGCTGCTCGGACTCGCCGCCGGACTCGGCGCTGTGTACCTGCCCGAACCGCTCGGCTTGGGCCGACAGCCGACGGAAGACTCGCCCCAGACGCAGTTGATGACCGTCGCTTGGTATCTCATCGGCGGACTCGCCGCGGGCGCGGCCTACCGCGCGCTCGCGTCCGACGAAGAATAAAAGAGGCTTCGAGCGACTTCGTCGAGTCGAGACGCGCGAGCGCTTGGAAGTGCGGCGCGAGCCGGTGCTTGAGCGGGGACGGCTGCGAAGTTTTTCGGCAGACTGACGTTTCCATTCAGCGCCACTTCTTCATCTTCTGAAATCTCTTCTTCACCATGTCGCGGCGGAGCGGCGAGAGGCGGTCTATGAAGAGAAGGCCGTCGCAGTGATCCGTCTCGTGCAGGAAGCAGCGCGCGGCCAAGCCCTCGGCCTCTCGCTCGAAGACTTCGCCTTGCAGGTCTTGCGCGCGCAGGCGGACGCGCGCGGCGCGACGGAGCGGCGTGTGAATCCTTCCAACCGAGAGGCAGCCTTCTTCGCCCTCCTGCTCGCCCTCTGCGGAGACGATTTCGGGGTTGGCGGCGACGAGCTTTATTCCGTCGCAGTCCATCACGAAGAGGCGCACGGAAAGCCCCACCTGCGGCGCGGCGAGGCCGACGCCCTCCTCCGCATACATCGTCTCGAACATATCGGCGACGAGTTTTTCAAGCTCCGCGTCGAAACGCTCGACAGGCTCGCCGATCTCCTTGAGAACTTTCTCCGGGTACTCGGTGATCTCCATGATTGCCATGCGTGAAGTTTAGCAGGAGTAGCGCCAACAGGCGGAAGCCCGACCGTAAGGGAGGGCGTCTCTTTTACGCGTAAAAGAGACGCCCTCCCTTACGGTCGGGCTTCCGCCTTGTTCACCTCTTCAGTCTATTTCGTCAGAACGCTTTTAAGAAATTCGACCGCTGCGGGGTCGCCCGTGCGGCCCAGAAGGATGAAGGCATGCTTGCGTATCTCCGGCTTGGCGTGCGTGCGCGCGATGTTGATGAGAAGCGGGACGCTCTCCGGGGCGGGACGGCGCGCGATGGCGACGACGGCTTGCTTCTGCAACTCCGTGTCGGCGTCGGCCCTTCCGATTGTGTCCTTGAGCGTGCCGAGCGCGCGCTCGCCCGCGATCTCGCCGAGGCGCGAGACGGCCTGCTTGCGTAGCTCCTGATCCGACTCCTGCGTGGCTACGCGTATGAGAAAGACTGCCGCGGCATCGTTGTTCTGGTTGCGCGATATGTGCGCGAGCGCGGTGCGCTTGAGTTCGCGGCTCGCGGACGAGTTGTAGATGCTTTGCAGGAACGTGAGCGCCTGCGCGTCGCGGCTGCGCCCGTAGGCCGAGATGGCCGAGAGACGAACGTCCGTGGACTCGCGCTCGTCGCGCGCGAGCTGCGCCAGATACTCACGCGTTGCATCGGCGACGGGCGGCTGGCCGAGCGAGCGCACCGCCTGCGCGCGCACCGAGTCGAAGAGGGTCGAGCGCGCGATGCGCTCTAAGAATTCGGGCACGCGGCGGTCGTCGTGCATCGCGACGGCGCGCACTGCGTCCGAAGCGATGTCTTCCGACCTGTTCTGCTCGATAAGCCCGCGCAGGTAGTTGAGGCTCTCTTCATTCGACGCGCGGCCGAGCCAGTAGACCGGATATCCCGTGTACTCGCGCCGCCGACCGAGGTTGTAAATTTCCAAGCGCACGATCTGCCCCGCGGTGTCGCGCAAAG
>DASQLL010000047.1:0-14185 GCA_035630035.1 Pyrinomonadaceae bacterium
TTGAGCGGAGCCTTCGAGACGACCTCGATCTTGCCGCCGAGGTGCATCAGGAAGACGCGGTCGCTGACGTTTATGACCTCGACGCCGTCAACGCTGCGCGCGGCCTCGACTATCTGTGCGCCGTGCTCGGCGGAGCCTGCGTTTACCGTGATGTCGCGGATTATCGAGTCGCGCCCGACGCTGACGATGTCAATCGCGCCGATGTCGCCGCCCGCGTGGCCTATGGCTACCGTAAGCTCGCCGAGCGTCCCGGCGCGCGACGAAAGTTTCACGCGCAAGGTCAGGCTGTAACTCGCGCTGGGCGTGTTCTGCATCGAGGGCGTGTGTTTCCTTTCGCGTCTGTTCGACTTGATTTAGGGGATCGGTTTTTACTCTAGCTCCAAAGTCGCGGGCCGCGCAAGCAGGCGTCTTTGATGATGAAGTGATTCACGCATTGGTATCTACACAAGTTCGAGGCCCGCCTTTCACAGCCTGCGGAGCAGGCGAAAGAATAAAGCCCAGGGTGGAGCGCCAGGGGCGCGCAACCCTGGGTAACGTTGAGTAAAAAAAATGCAAGCCCGCGGAGCGGGCGACAGACTATCCACGCTCACGCGCTACCCTCTCCTCCTCCAACGACCCATCCACCGACGGCTGCCGCCCGCTCCGCGGGCTTTATCGTTTATCGCACTTGCATCCCAGGGTTGCGCGCTTGCGCGCTCCACCCCGGGCTTTATTCTGGCGTCCGCTTCGCGGACTAAAACTTGTGAAGATATCAATTGATAAATCGCCGGGCTATTTTCAGCCGCCCTGACGGGGCTGCGAATCACTCCTCGCTGAGACCTATTGCCTCCGCCAACAGACGCGCGATCTCCTGAAGCCGCCTCGCGTCCGCGCCCGCGTGCGCGGCCATACGCAGCGACCGCCCGCCGAGCAGCGCGTAGGCCAAAAGCGCATCCGCCTCGCCCGCGTCGCGCAGCGCGGCCAGATGCTTGCGGACGGTCTCGGCGTCGCCACGCGCAAACGTCCCCGTCAGCGCGCGCTCCGGCGTCTCGCGCGAAAGGTTTTCAAGAGCGCTTCCGAGCAGAGGCAGCAGAACGCGCCGCGCCTCTTCGTCCGCGAGTCCGCAGCGCGCGAGCAGCCGCACGGCGATGTCGAATAGCGCGACCGTGTGCCCCGCCGTCATCACCGCCGCAGCATGGTAAAGAGCCTTGTCTTCGGAGCGGACTGAAAAACTACGCCCGCCGAGGTCGCGCACGACGCGGCGCGCGACGCGAACCGCCCGCCCGTCGCCCTCGACGCAGTAGAATGCACGGCGCAAGCTCTCAGCCCCCGCCTCCGGCTCGCTCACAGCCGCGAGCGGGTGCATCGAGCCGACGCCGTAGCCGCGCGCACGCAGCGGCGCGAGCGCGTCCGAAGAGAGCGCGCCGCTCGTGTGCAGCGCGACGCGGCCACGTGCTTCGGCGGCGAGCGAGGCCAAACGCACAGCCGTCTCCGCGACGGCGTCGTCCGGCGTCGTGATGAATAGAACGTCGGACGGCGGCAACTCTTCGAGTCGTGCGATTGAAAGCGCGACGGCCTTCACGCCGGCACGCACGCACGCGCGTCTCGCGCTCGCCGCGCTGCGCGCGACAAGTGCGCGCACCTCGTAACCGCCCGCGTCGAGCGCGCGCGCAAGCGCCGTCCCCAGACGCCCCGCGCCGACAACGACGACGCTCGGCTTACGCCGCGAAGGGGAAGAGGGCAAACGTGAAAAAGGGGAAACGGGATGAACGTCTCTTCCCTTTCCCCTTTTCCCCTTTTCCCCTTTTCCCCTTCCCTCTTTTGCCTTTTGACTTTTGCCTTTTGCCTTCATCTCAAGGGGCATTGATCTCGGCCTTCGACACGATTTCGATTAGCACGGGCTGTTCGGGCAGCTCGTCGAGCCACTGAACGAAGCGCGCTCTCAACTCCTCGCGCGTCAGAAGCCCCGTGTCGCCGTTCGGCGCGACGACTTTGACGGGCGGCGGCGCGGGCATCCGAAGAAGTGCGCGCTCGATGAGCCGCACGTCCTGCCGCGTGAATTTTTCCGGCGCGTGTCCCTGCGCGAAGGCCGTAGACAGAGCGCGCGCACGCCGCGCCTCTTCGTCGCTGTCCGCGCGCCGCGCCAGCGCGTCGAGCGAGATGGCGATGTTCGTGCCGAGCATCAGAAGCGTCCGGCGGTAGACCGCAAGTCCGCGCTCCATCAGCGTCTCAAGCTCCTGCGGCAACGCTTCAAGCTCCGACGCCTGCGCGAGTCGGAAGCGGCACGCGCACGAAGGCTGGCCTTCGAGCATCCTCGACACGGGCAGCTCGCAACGCCCGCCGTCCGCGAGCCGCAAAAGCTCTTCGGCCTGACGCCACACCTGCGAGCTTACGACGGGAAGCCTAGACAGCGACTCGAACTCGCGCCAACGCTCGCCGCGCTTGAGTGTCTGAAGCAGAGAGCGCGCCTCGTGCGCGCCGACAGTTTTATCATGTGCGGCGGCGTAATGCTCGCCGTAGAGCGTGCGGAACTTGCCCGACAGAAGATCGAACCGCTCGCGACGCGCGGCGTCGAGAAAGTTGTTAGTGTCTTCGGCCAGCGCCAAAAGCTCGCGGCGCAAGGTCTCGATTCCGTCAACGCCTGTCGGCTCGGCGGCGGCGAGGTATGCGCGCTCGCGCTCGCGCGCCACGAATCCCTCGACGAACTCCGTCAAATCTTCGAGCGACTGCGCGAGGCGCGCGAAAGTTTCGGGCGAGCGCTTGAAGGCTTCGGCGACGCGCGCCAGCGACTCTTCGAGCGAGAGCTTTCCTTCGAGCGCGGCCTCAATCGCGGAGGCCGCGCCCCCGAAGCTCTTCCGCACGTCCGCCTCCGTCTTCCAAACGCGCGTCGTCAGGCAACCGTCGGGCAGCGACTCGAACTTCTGCCGCAGGCCGCGCGCCCGCCAACCGTCGAGCCACGCGGCGAGAGCCTCGCGCACGCTCTCGCGCGTCGGCAGCTCGCCCGTCGGGCCTAAGGGGAGCGCGGCGGTCAAAAGTCGCGCCCACGCGACGGACTCTCCGACGAGCGGCCCGTCCTCGTTGCCAACGATTTCCTCGTTCGTTCGGTTAATGTCAGGCGCGACCGGCGCGGCGATTCTCTCCGATATGGCCGCGACGAAGCCTACCTCGTCGCTAAGCGAGCTGAAGCTCGTTTCGTCACTCGCGACGATGCGCGGCGCGGGTTTCGACCGAGCGACCGGCGCGTCGGCCTTTGATGCGCTCCCGTCTTCGGCGGCAACGCTTTCATCTTCGGCAGCGACGCTTTCATCTTCGGCGCGCGCCGGGACAGGAGTCGCGGCTTTCTGGCTGGGGGCCGTGCGCGGGGCGGGTTGTTGAGTTTCGCGCGCGGCGATGTGGAAGCGGTAGCGCGTCTCGCCGTCTGCCTCGGTCGAAGCGTCGAGGCCGCCTGCTTCAGCCGACTCCGAGAAGCGCGCGAGCGTCTCGCAGAGATGCCCCGGCGCGTCGGCCCCCGACTCGTCGGTCAGAAGAAGTGCCGCGCACATCTCGCGCGGGGTCGCTCCGCGCCCGTCGAGCGAGAGGATGAAGAGACTCTTGAGAATGAGCCGAGCCTGATAGCGCTGCATCACCGGAAGCTGGCCGATGCAACGCTCGGTCAGACGGTCGTATGCCGCGAACGCGCCTTTAAGCTCCGACGATTCGCGCAAGCGCGCTTCGGTCGCATCGAACACCTCGTCGAGCAACACGAGCGCGAGCGCGGAGCGGGACGTAGCGCGGGCCGCGGCAGTCGCCGCGAACGGCAGGAAGGCGAACGCCGGGACGTAGAGCCGCACACCCGATGCGACCTCCGCGACGAGCGGGTGGACGGGATAGATGGAGGCGAAGCGCGACTGGCTCCAGTTAAAATCATGAACGCCCGCGCGCAGAGCTTGATAGATGTCGCGCAGCGTGTCGCGCGTCTGCGGCCTCTTACGCAGCACGAACTGGTCGGCGACGCGGTAGAGGTTTTCGGGGTCTAGGTAGTCAATCTGGTAAGTGCCCGCGAGCACGACGTTCGCGCCGTCCGCGCCCGCGATGTCGTCGTCGAGCGCGAGCGCGAGGAAGACGTTGAGGCCACGCGACGCCGCGGCCAACGCACCGAGCGCGGGGCCGTCGTCGCGCGCCACGCGGGCCGGTCGGTTAAAAGCCGTGTCAATGACGACGACCAGCGTCTCGCCCGTCGCGCGCGACGCGGCCACCGTCAGCATCTCCGCCGGGTCCATTCCCCACTGATGCTCGCTCCCGCCGAAGAGCGCAGCGAAGGCCGCCGACAACTCCTCCGCGAGCGTCGCGCGCATGCCCCGCTCGACCTTGACGAGCAAGCAACGCCTTCCGGCCAGACGGCGCGCGCTCATGCCTACGTGCGAATCTTCTACGCCCGCGCGCAAACGCTCCGAGCCTGCGAGCGCGCCGAAGACCGCGAGGGTGTGGCTCTTGCCGACGCCCCGCGCGCCCGCGAGCGCGTGCGCCGCGCCGCCACCGGGCGGCAGAGCAGCGAGCGCGTCGAGCCAACGCGACAGCAGGTCGGAGCTCATGTCCGTAAAGCGGTAGGCTGCGAGCGCCTGCGCCGGGTCGTCCGCAAAGTTCTCGACCTGCTCGAATGACTGCGGCTCGACTAAGTCCTTGATCTTATCCTGTATTCGTTTCATGTAATTACGGCGGGACAAATATCTGTAGGCGGCCTCCTCAGCATGTGAGGCTGGGAGGGCACTTTTGAATCTATCACGCCGCGAGCGGGCGTTGCAATCAATAAGTTTTTTTGCAACCGCGAACGCTTTGGCTGCTATAATCCGCCCGTCTCCTAGCAAACGGGATTTAGAAGGGGCGGACGGCCCGGCGCGGCCACGTGCGCGGTCGGATTCTCCGTCGGGCGGCGACTTTACGGACAGCAAGGCGCAACCAACACCGCGCCCGCAGGCATCAAAGGTTCGCGTCTTTTCGGGTAGACATTCGAGGCCGACCGGCTCACACGGACGGAAAACTGCGAGGTCGCCCGTCCGGGCGTCCCGAATTTCTCGGAGAGGCTAACTCCTTCGCTCCGGCCACAGGCGTTGAAAAGATTTTGGAGGCACACACGATGCAAAACCGATTCTCCCGCACGTTCACGGCGCTCGCGCTCGTTTTCGGCTTGCTGACAGGCTCTTTGACCGCAGTAGCCGCGCCGCGCACGCAGGGCACACAGACGCCTGCCAAGCAGGAGTCGAGCGGCAAGAAGGACAAAAAAGAGAAGAAGGCCGCGCAGACTCCGGCGGCCCCGTCGCGGACGGCGGACGCCGGCAAGCCGCTCTCCGAGAAGGAAGACCCGCGGCTCATAGGCAAGCGCAAGATCAACGGCGGCTTTATCGCCGGCATCAGCAGCGGAGTTGACAAAGAGGTCGCGCTCGGTCGCCAGCTCTCCGCCGAGGTTGACCGTCAGGCCAAGTTCGTTGACGACCCCGTCATCACCGAGTACATAAACCGCGTCGGTCAGAACGTCGTCCTTCACTCGGACGCGAAAATTCCCTTCACGATCAAAGTCATAGACTCCGACGAGGTCAACGCCTTCGCGCTCCCCGGCGGCTTCTTCTACGTCAACAAGGGACTCATACTCGCCGCCGACAACGAGGCCGAGGTCGCGGGCGTGATGGCGCACGAGATCGCGCACGTCGCCGCGCGCCACGCGATGGAGAATCAGGCGAAGGGCATGCTGGCGAATATCGGCTTGATGGCCGGCTCGATTTTCCTGGGCGGACTGGGCGGCATGCTCATCAATCAGGGCGCGCAGTTCGGCGCGCTGCTCGGCTTCATGAAGTTCAGCCGCAGCGCCGAAAGTGAAGCCGACGTGCTTGGCGTTCAGTACCTTTGGGCCGCGGGGTACGACCCGAACTCGATGTCCACGATGTTCGAGAAGCTCGCGGCGAAGAACAAAAAGAAGCCCGGCACGTTCTCGAAGCTCTTCGAGTCGCACCCGCAATCGGTTGACCGCATGGAGGCGACGCGCCACTTGGTCGCTCGCTTCCCCGACAAAGAGGAGTACGTCCTCAGCACTTCGGAATTCCAGCGCGTTAAGGGCCGTCTACTAAGGCTCTCGAACGCGCGAGCCTCGACGGCGGGCGACATCGCCCCCGGCGAAGACGGCGCTCCCGGTCGCCCGACGCTCAAGCGTCGCTCGCCCTCCGCGGACGACCCGGCAAACCCCGACAGTCAGACGACGACACCTGAGAAGAAGGACGACAAGCCTCAGCTCAAGCGTCGCACGGACGATCAAACCCAAAATCCTCCGCAATAATACGGCGGCACTTGGAATGACTAACGGCAAGCCCGAAGGCCCTCAGGTCAACAGACCTGAGGGCCTTCAATTTTTTGCAGCCTTTCTGGGCGAAGAAAGCATTCTAGGCCATTCCCTTCGAGCCAATGAATTGATAAGTTATGCCATTATCACCATTGCTTTTTTCTTGTAATCTAGTGCTCACTGGCGTGGCATGACGGCTGTTCCCCATACCTCTCTGAATCATGAAGGGGCAAGCCCATGAGACTCACGAAGACAAAACTTCTCATTCTGATAGCTCTCGTCTCTTTCGTCGCGGGCTTTATGGCTCCAGCAACCCGGGCGAATTGCCCTCGTGAGTGGGGCAGATGTAACTATAACGTAGACGCATGGCGTTGCTCCATAGCTTGTAGCTGCGGCCCTTCAGGTGATAATAACGGCAGCGCGACCTGCTGTTATAGAGAGTGGGGAGGGTGTGTGGCTGGGGGGGCGCTTTTTGAGAATGGCTTTGCGCAAATCTGCGGCGGCGCATGTAACCCTGATACCATGCTAGAGGAGTAAGGAGGAGGGACAATGAGAGTAAGAAATCTTTTACTGATCGTCCTCGTCGCCTGCGCGGCCACCACGGCGGGGGTACTGGCACGCACTCAGTTGATCAAGCGCGGGGCTGAGTTCAAGCCTTACACCATTGTCTGGCAGGGAACGGAATATGACGAGAACGGCGCCGTCGTCGGCCAGTACACCGAAACGAGGTACACGACGCGGGACGGGCGCTGGTACAGCGTCCGCCGGTTCCCCGACGGGCGGAGGCAGGAATATTTTTCCGTGCCGGGCAAAGGCGTGTTTGTGCGCGGGAAAGAGCGACTGCTCTTCCTCTCTGAGGCGCGCGGAGCGCCGCCGACCGCCTCGGAGGAAGAGGCGCGCACATCGCCGTTCTTCCTGCGCTCCGAAGAGGTTCTTGGTCTACAAGCTTTCGTATTTAAGACCGGGCCCGGAGGGCGGGATGAGATGTATCGAGCGCCGGCTCTAAATTACGACGCGATCAAAATAGTCGAACGCCATGACAGCGGCGCCTTACGCTCGACCACCGAGGTAGTCTCCGTCGTAGCGGGCGACCCTGACCCGTCCGTATTCAAGCCCGTTAACCTGCCCGTAGACAGCTCCTTCTATGAGCAAAAACAGAAAATGATACAGAAGTAATGCGCCTACGAACTTCTCATAACAAGCTCCGACTCAAGCGTCGCACCGACGATCAGCAGGAGCAGAAGCCCCCGCAGCAGTAACCGCTGACGAAAAGTAAGTCTAAGCGAAAGCGGCCTCGTGTGAATCACACGAGGCCGCTTTCGGTTTTTACGATTAGAGCGGTTAGCATCCAACGAGCGTTTAGAGGCGGGCGATGCCCGCCGTCTCAAGCTCCGTGTATAGCGATTTGCGAATGAGTGCGACCGCCTATTCCTGGGAGCGCGGGCATCCTTGCCCGCCAACGCGCCAATAGGCGCGTCCATCTTCGCGCCTGCGGCGCTCAAGGCGGGCAGGGATGCCCGCGCTCCCAGGTGCACGCAATTGCAAACGGCTATATGTAGAGGCGGCGGGCATTGCCCGCCTCTAAACCTTTGGTAACTTGAAATACGACCCGCTCGCTACCGCTCGCGGTACTGTACCGGCGCGCGCCACATGTCGCTCTACTTCCAGTTACCGATAAGTATGAACGGCGCCCAGAAGTAAGGATGCGTGAAGTTTTTAGCGGCGAGGTTGCCGCCGACCGTGAGGCCGCGCCGCTCGTCGCTCGCTGCGCCCGCGCCGCCGCGCAGAAGCGCAACTTGCGCCCGTCTGAGCGCCTCAACCTTCGTTATTCCTTCGCCCTCGCCGCGCAAGCGATAGAACTCCTGCATGAGCAGGCGCGTGCTCGCGTCCGCAACGGGCCAGAGGCTCGCCACGACCGCCTTCGCCCCTCGCCTCTGCGCCAGCAGGGCGAAGCCCTCGACCTCCTTGCCGTCGCCGCCCACCCCGCCCGTCGCCGTGTCGCACGCCGAGAGCGTGAGCAGGTCAACCCCGCGGAAGAGGCTCGGCAGCGCGTTGACCTGCGCGAGCGACAGGCGTCCGCCGTCGCCGAGCAGAAGGTATGAGTCGGTCTCGTCGCCCGGTTTGAAGGCGAAGTGGCTGGCGATGTGAACGACGGGGTACTGCGAGCGCAGCGCGTCCTTCAGCGACTCGCCCGTGAACGCTTCGTCCATCAGAACCTTGCCCGGCAGCACGCCCTTCGTGTCGGTCGCGACGGGAGCCGTGCCGGTCTCTTCGCGGAAGATCGAGCGCAACTCTTCAGGCACCGACGGCAACGCGATGAAGCCGCCGTGCGCCTTCGAGACTCCGAGGCCCAAGCCTTTGGTCTGCGCGCGCGGCTGGTCTTTGAGATTCGCCTGCGTGGCCGGCGTGAAGACAACGTTGCGGTAACGCTCGACCATGTAGCCCTTGCCGTCGTAGAGCGCCGCCACGGGCACGTAGCGCAGCGCGCCGTCGAGCGACCACATCAGGGTCTCGGCTTTCGCCTGCTCCAAATCTTTTTCGACCGGCCCGACGATGATTCGATAAAGCTCTTGCGCGAGAGGGCGCGGGTCGGTCGAAGGCTTCCGCAACACTTCGCGGAAGGCAAAGATTTTCGCGTTAAGCTCCTCGGCGCTTACCGCGTACTCGCGCGAGATCATCGCGTCCGGCGTGTAGAGGATGACGTAGTATTTCTTCTCGCTCACGACCGTGTAGAGCGCGACCGCGCCGCCGCCAAGCTCGCGCAAGACTTCTTTCAACGCTTCGGCCTCGCGCAGTTGATAAACTTTATCGCTGCCCGCCTTCGCGCTCGCGAACTCGGTTTCGAGCTGGTCGAGGAATTTGTGGAAGGCCGCGTTGGCTACTTCGAGCTGCTTCTCAAGCGCAGTCAACTGCTTTTGCTCTTCTGCGTTGAGCTGCTCCTTCGCGCTCAGCTCGCCCCACTGTCGCCCGATGGAGGCGACGCGGTCGGAGATTTCCCTGTAGCGCTGCCCCTGCGCGGTCTCTTCGGGTGAGAGCGCGGCACGGCTCGCGAGCGCGCCCTCGCCTTCGTCGCGGCGTATGAACTGGAAATACTCGTCCTGCTTGAGCATGTCCAGAACCTTCTGCGCTTCGCCGAGCCTGCCTTCGGCAATCAACAGCCCGGCCAGCGTGCGGTAAGGGCCTTGCTTCGCGCTGACGAACGACTCCTGCGATTTCTTCTCAAGACGAGAGATGTTCTGTCGAAGCTCCTGATAAGAGTTGACGGACTGCTTGCCGTAAAAAATTGCGAGCCGCGTCGAGCCGCGAGCCTTCGACGTAAGCATCAACTCGTTGAGCGTGGCGGCTTCGCCCGCGCGCGCTCCCAGCTCGCGCATCAACGCGAGGGCCGAACCGAGTTGTCCGAGCGACTCGTCGTTTTTGCCGAGCGCGCGCGAGATTTGCCCCAACGCATCGAGCGCGCGCCCCTCGCCGTACCTGTCCTTCAACTCGCGTTGTAGCGCGAGAGCGCGTTGGCCCGTGGCGAGCGCGTCCGTCGCACGGCCCTGCGCGAGCTGCGCCAGCCCTAGTTTCGTAAGCGTGTTCGCCTCTTGAGGCTTGTCGCCAAGCTCGCGCTCAATCACAAGCGCGCGGTCGTAGTATTCGATGGCCCTTGCGGGCTGGCTCAGCTTGTAGAAAGCGTAGCCCGCGTTGGCGAGCGTCGTGCCTTCGTTCACGCGGTCGCGGACTTCGCGGTAGACGGCGAGCGCCTGCTGGTAGTATTCGAGCGCGCGGTCGTACCTGCCGAGGTCGTTATACGCCGCGCCGAGGTTGCTCAGCAGAATTCCCTCCTGCGCGCGGTTGCGAAGCTCTCGGTGAATCGCCAGAGCGCGCTCGAAGTTATCTATCGCCTGCGCGTACTGACCCGTTCGTTCGTAGGCCTCGCCGAGATAGCCGAGCGTGTTGCCCTCGCCGGAGCGGTCGCCGAACTTGCGCTGAATCGCAAGCGCGCGCTCGTAGCTCGCCAACGCCTTGTCGAAGCGCCCCGTGCGGAGTTGAGCCGTGCCGAGGTTGTAAAGAATGTCTCCCTCTTCGGCGCGCTCGCCCGACGCGCGCAGAAGCGCGAGCGCCCGTTCGTAAACTTCGATGGCCCTCTCGTGCCGGTGCAGGAACTGAAGCGTAACTCCGAGCGAGGCAAGCGCGACGGTCTCGCTCGCGCGGTCGCCGCTCTCGCGCCAGAGCCTGAGCGCTTCCTCATACTTCGAGACGGCCTCGCGCAGAGAGTCCGGCGTCGCGCGCTCCCGCAAACGCTCGCCCTCGTCGAAAGCTTTGCGGGCCGCTTCCTGTTTATCTTTCTGTAGCGAAGGCGGCACGTGGCCGGGCGCGGCGACCGCCGCCGAGAGCAGACACAGGAAGGCCAGCAGCGCGGCAAGCGGTCGCGACGCTCTTGACTGTCGCCCAAAAACGCGTATTGTTTGCGAAGGCATTGAGGCTCCCACGGTTATGAATCCCGCGCTGGTCGAGACTCTTCGGTTGGCTGTCAATTTTTTTTTGAAGACGCGGGCCGAATCGTCGTTTGTTATGGTTGGATATTGTAACATCAGGCGTCTCTATTTCATTACGCTCTAATCGAGCGGGCGCAGGGCGGCTCAACATTACGTTTCAACCGTGCGCCCGCGCGTCGCGACTCAAAGCGTCTTTCCTGACCAATCTTCACGCCCCGGCGTGTAAGCGAGCGTTGACCCGAACCGATATGGGACGGCGAATCCTCTCAATCACCTTCGCGATTGCCTTCTGTCTTCTGGCGGCGCGCTCGGCCCGCGCGGACTCGATAGATTTTCAGAGCGCCGTCGGTTCGAGCAGCGGGCAAAGCGGCGGCGCGCAGTCGCCGCAGGGCGGAGGCGACTCGGCTGGAACGCAAGTCCAGACCGTAGACTTCGGAGAAGTCACCGGCACCGTCTGCGACTGCGGCGAGATCGCGCCCGCCGAAGGCGCCACGCCCGGCGCGTCGTCTAAAGGCTTTCCGAAATTCCCTCTCTACGCGCTCGCCGCTGCTCCCATCCCCTGCATATTCGGCATCTGCTCATCCGAGCCGCCGGGGCCGCCCGATAATCCGCCCGACATTCCTGAGCCGTTGACGCTCGTCACACTCGCCGCCGGGTTGGCGGCCCTCTCCGGCCTTCGCGCCCGCAGACGCACCTAGCCCCTACCATTGCCCGCCTCCGCCGCTTGACAAGGTTCTTACCCCTTAAGTATTCTACCCGTTCGCGTTCTAGACGCTTAAAATTGAGAGAGTTATCCTATGTCAACCTATTTTCCGAGCGGGGACGGACTCGCTGACAATCGCAAGTGGTATGTCGTGGACGCGGCGGGGCAGACCGTTGGCCGGCTCGCGACCGAGGTGGCGCGCGTGCTGACTGGCAAGAACAAGCCGCAGTACACGCCCTTCATGGACATGGGCGACCACGTCATCGTCATCAACGCTCGCAAGGTCGTCTTCAAGGGCGCGAAGACCGAGCAGAAGATGTACCGCCATCACACGCTCTATCCGGGCGGCCTGCGCGAGATTTCCGCGCGCGACCAGCTCGCCAAACACCCTGAGCGCGTCATCGAGCTGGCCGTCAAGGGAATGCTCCCGAAGAACAAGCTCGGCAAGGCGATGGCGAAGAAACTCAAGGTCTACGCCGACGAGCAGCACCCGCACGCGGCGCAGCAGCCCGAACCGCTCGCCCTGAGCGCGCGCGCGTCGGCGCAGAAGGCATAACGAGATTTTTCCGAAGGAAGAAGAACTGTGGCAGACATTCAGTATTACGGAACGGGGCGGCGCAAGACTTCGACGGCGCGCGTCTATCTGAGGCCGGGCACGGGCGAGTTCAAGGTCAACAAAAAGACCTTCGAGCAGTACTTCCCCAATCAAGCCCTCCGCATGATCATCCGCCAGCCTTTGACGCTCACCGACACCGCGAACAAGTTCGACATCTTCGTCAACGTCGCGGGCGGAGGCCCCGCGGGTCAGGCCGGCGCCGTGCGCCACGGCATCACTCGCGCGCTCATGGAGTTCAACGGCGACCTACGCCCCGCGCTCAAGGGCGCAGGACTCGTCACGCGCGACCCCCGCGCCAAAGAGCGCAAGAAGTACGGACAGAAGGGCGCGCGCAAGCGCTTCCAGTTCTCGAAACGTTAATCAGTTTTCAGTTTCCAGTTTTCAGTTTCCAGTTAAAAGCAGAGATGGTCTTTCTGAAAACTGAAAACTGGAAACTGAAAACTGTTAATCCATTGTCGCGCCCCGGTTGGTTGGCTCCCATAAAAGGGGTCGCTGGGGGCTCGGCGAGTACACGAAACCAATCAACTCTGAAGGAGGAGCAGTTTGGCAGTCACCGTCACGATGAAGGAATTACTGGAGGCCGGCGTACACTTCGGCCATCAGGTCAGGCGCTGGAACCCGAAGATGAAAGAGTACATCTTCGGCGAGCGCAACGGCATTAACATCATTGACCTTCAGAAGACCCAGAAGATGTTCCGCGACGCCATCGCGTTCGTCGCGTCTCTGATGGGCGAAGACCGCGGTCGCAACATCCTCTTCGTCGGCACAAAGCGGCAGGCGCAGGACGCCATACGCGAAGAGGCCATACGCGCCGGTCAGTATTACATCAATCAGCGCTGGCTCGGCGGCCTCTTGACGAACTTCCAGACCGTGCAGAAGTCTATCAAGCGCCTTCGCGACCTCGAAGCGATGCAGACCGACGGTCGCTACGAGAAGATGACGAAGAAGGAGCGCATCAAGCTCGACCGCGAGCGCGAGATTCTCGACAAGAACCTTTCGGGCATCAAGAACATGACGCGCCTGCCGGACGCGCTCTTCATCATTGACGTTCGCAAGGAGGACATCGCCGTCAAGGAGGCCAACCGCCTCGGCATCCCCATCATCGCGGTCGTTGACACCAACTGCTCGCCCGAAGGCATCAACTACGTCATCCCCGGAAACGACGACGCGCTGCGCGCCGTGCGGCTCTTCGCATCGCGCATCGCCGACGCCGTCATCGAGGGGACGCAGGTCAACACGAAGGACGAGGGCGACGAAGCCGAACAGACCGCGACCGAGCCTGCCGCCGCCGCTACAGCCGCGGCCCCGACAGCGCGCGTCGTCACCTCTTCGGTCACGACCGAGCGCGAACCCGGCAGGCAGTCGGAGAACTTCACCGACATGCAGAACGCAGCGCCGAGCGCAGAGACGCAGGTCTCTGTCCCCGGCAACATCGGTTTCGGCAAAACGGGCCAGCAGCCCGACAGCGTCGGCGACCACGAGCAGGCGGGAACGGGCGCACCCGTGCGCGGCGCGACCGGCACGACCGACGCCGAGGGAACGGAGCCGCCGCGCTCGCCCGAACAGGAGAAGGGCGCGGAGACGGTCGGCGCTGCCAAGTAAGGCGCGACGAAAAACAGCAACGCTTTCAACTTTCAAACGACGGCGAGCGCAGCCCTTCAAGTGCGGATGAACCCGCCGGGCTGCGCTTTCTTACAAATGCGGAATGATGAGTGATGAACTGAAGAGGGTTTTGGGTGTTAGGTGCTGGGTGCTGGTTAAGACGACTAACACCTAAACCCCAGAACCCAACACCCCTTCCCGTTCATCATTCCGCATTCATCATTTTATGTTGAGGAGATTTTAGGTCATGGCGGACATCACACCGGGGGCGGTCAAGGCGCTCAGGGAGAAGACGGGCGCGGGGATGATGGAGTGCAAGAAGGCGCTTCAGGAGGCCGAAGGCAACGAGGATCAGGCCGTCGAAATCTTGCGCAAGCGCGGACTGGCGAGCGCGGGCAAGAAGGCCGGACGCATCGCCGCGGAGGGCGTCGTCGGCTCCTACATCCACATGGGCGGCAAGGTCGGCGTCCTCGTCGAGGTCAACTGCGAGACCGACT
>DASQLL010000048.1:0-4875 GCA_035630035.1 Pyrinomonadaceae bacterium
GTAAACGACCGCGAGGTTGACGCGCTCATACGTCGCATCGAGAACGGCACGGATCGCTTCCGCACCGACCTCGGCAACGCGCTCAACCGCAGCACCTATAACGGCACGCGCGCAGAGGACAACATCAACCAGTTCGTGCGCGACTTCGAGACCGCGACCGACCAGCTCCGCTCGCGCTTCAACTCGCGCAACTCCGCGACCGCGGACGTTGAGAACGTTCTGCGTCAGGCGACTTACATTGACGACTTCATGAACCGCCAGACGCTTTCGATGCGCGCAGAGAACGACTGGAGACAACTTCGTACCGATCTTAACCAGCTCGCTTCGATCTACAGCGTGGCTTGGAACTGGGACGTTCGCACGATGCCGGGCGGGACGACCGCGGGCGGCGGCGTCGGGACGGGCGGCGGCTACGGCGCGCGCGCGCGTCTGACCGGCACGTTCCGCCTCGACCCGTCGCAGAGCGACAACGCGACGAACGTGGCCGACAACGCCGTGCGTAACCTGCCCTTTGCCGAGCGCGCGAGGGTGCGCGAGATGCTCATGCGCCGGCTTGAATCGCCCGAGATGCTCGCCATCGAGCGCAACGGCAACAGCGTAACCATCGCTAGCTCGCGCGCGCCGCAGACGACCTTTACGGCCAACGCCGGCGAGGTGCGCGAACAGCTCCCGAACGGCAGCTACTCGCGCGTCGGTTCGACCATCGTCGGCGACCGCCTCGTCGTCCGCTCGGCGGGCAACCGCGAAACCGACTTCACCGTCACCTTCGACCCGATTGAGGGAGGCCGACGCCTGCGCGTGACACGCGAAATCTGGAGCGAGCGTCTTGGCGTCAACCCCATCGTCGTCCAGAACGTCTACGAACGCACTTCCGACGTAGCGCAGTGGAACGTCTACACGGGCACGACCGGCTACGGCCAGACCGGCTCGACGACGACGTACCCCGCGGGCGACTACATCATCCCGAACGGGCAGGCCATAACCGCGACGCTCGACACTGATCTGTCAACGAGAGACGCGCAGGTCGGCCAGCGCTTCGCGATGACGGTAACTTCGCCCGCGCAGTACGAGGGCGCGGTCATCGAAGGCACAATCGCGAGCGTCAACCGCAGCGGCAAGATAACGGGTCGAGCCGACATGTCGTTCGACTTCGACACCATCCGCACGCGCGATGGTCGCACCTACCAGTTCGCGGGCTTCATTGACAGCGTCCGCTCGACGAGCGGCGAGGTCGTCAGGGTAGATAACGAAGGCACCGTTCGCGACGACGAGAGTCAGGGCACGCAGACCGCGCAGCGCGCGGCCATCGGCACTGCCGTCGGCGCGATAATCGGCGCGATTGCCGGCGGCGGCAAGGGCGCGGCCATCGGAGCTATCATCGGCGCGGGCGCGGGCGCAGGCTCGGTCTACGTGCAGGGCCGCGAAGACCTTGAGCTGCTGCGCGGCTCCGAGGTCACGATTCGCGCGAGCGCGCCGACCAACAGGTAGCACGCGCTCGTAAACGTTCACCACTTTCCTTAATTGGAAAGACAGCCCGGCGGCCTTGATGGTCGCCGGGCTGTAGTTTTATGGCCGCGTTTGAATCCGCCGCGCTTCGCTCCGATCTCCGTTGAGCCGCACGCGCTTAGCGAGAGTTTTTAGCACGGGCCTCCGCGCGTTGTGCTACTATGCCCGCGCCCTTCCTCTCAGCTACATCATTTTGTGTCGGGTCTTTTTTGTCACGCGAAGCAGCAGCGTTGTGCACAAGTTTCGCGCGCCGAATCCACGCTGAAGAATCGAAACGATGGCAGCCATTTTAATTGTTGACGACGATGTTGCCGTGCGAGACGTGCTCTACGACCTCTTCGCCGGAGATCACATGTGCCACGCGGCGGGGACGGCTGAGCAGGCGCTCGCCTTCATCTCCGAGCAGAGCTACGACGTTGTGCTGACCGACATCTCGATGCCCGGCCTGAGCGGCCTTGAGCTACTCTCTCACATGCACCAGAGTCAGCCCGACACGCCCGTCATCGTCATCTCAGGCATCGGCGACCGCACGCACGCGGAGGGTCTGACGCGCCTCGGCGCGTTCGACTTCATCCTCAAACCGTTCCGCCTCGAAATCGTCGAGGGCAGCGTCGCACGCGCGCTCAACAGACGAAAAGTTAAGAGGTCGAAGTCGCCTCAGACAAAAGGTTGAGAGGTCAAAGTCGCCTCAACGCCCGACGGCGATTTGATCGGTAATCACCTTCAAAAGAATCTTGCGCCCGTCGGTCGCCACGAGGTGAACGTCGTCCGCGCCGAAACTCAAATCACCCGCGCCGTCGGCGACGGCCTCGACCTCGACTATTAGCAGCACGCCCGCGCCGCTGATGGCCGCCGCGCCCGTGTTGGGCGCGACCGAGACGAGCAACAACCCCTCGGTCGTGAACGTGTGCGCGAGACGCGCCTCCGTGGGCGCGTAGAGCGTCCCGCCGGTGACGGAGCGGACAGAAAGCACGCGCGGGTCGAGGTGGAGCGAGAGCGCGACGAGACCGAGCGGCGCGTCTGTCTTGAGCAGGAGCTTGAGCTGCCTGCGCTCGCCGACGCGCATCGGCTGCGGGTCGGACATAAGCCTGAGCGAAGCGGCGCTGAGCGCGGTAACGTTCGAGCGCGCGGCAGTCGGCCTGCTGTTGACGACGGGTTCGCTGACGTTTGTGGGCGTCGCGCTCGTCGAATCGTCTTCGCTCACAAGTGAAACTTCGCGTGCGGGTGGCTGCGGCTGCGGCTTGGTCTGCGCGGCCTTCTCGAACGAGAAGAGGGAATTGTCCGCCGCGGGCCTTCGTGTCTCGCCCTTCTCGGAAAACGCGGCTTCACGCGGCGAAGGTCGCGGAGCGGGCTGTTCCGGGGCGCTGTCCATAAGCGCTTTCGGCGCAGGGACGAAGCTCACCGCCTCTGTTTCCGGCGACACGGCTTTCGACTCGAATGTTTCCGCCCTCGTCTTTGCCGCTTCGATATTCGCCCCGGTCGCTTCGATGTTCGCCGCGGGCAGCTCGACGCGCGCGTGCGTCGGGACGGCGCGCGCCGCCGCAAGTTGCTCCTCGCGGTCAACCTCCTGAAGCATCGCCTCAAGCGACTCGCTCGTGGGCGTTTGCAGCGTGCCCGAAGGCCGCATCTCTTCGTCTTGCGGCGTGACCGTGGAGGCGCGCATGACGTGCGGCGTGACGGCGATGACGATGTCTGTCTGCTGGTCGTTGCGACGCGGGGCGGTGAAGAAGCGACCGAGGACGGGCACGAGACCGAGGATTGGCAGTCCCTGTCGCCCGCGCGACTGCGAGTTCTGCGCGACGCTCGCGATCATCATCGTGCGGTTGTTCTGCATGCGCGCGGTGCCTTCGATGTTGCGCTCGGTGAAGGTCGGCGTCAGCGCCGGGTTGCCCTTGACGGTCACCACGTCGTTCGACTTGATGCTCATCTTCACCTGCACGTCGAGGTTCGGGAAGACCTGCGGCGTGAACTCTAGGGTAAGGCCCGTCTTCTCGTACTGGATGACGGGGTAGCCGTTTCCGCCGAACAGACCTTGCGCGACACCCTGCTGCTGATTGCTGTCGCCCGTCGAGACAGAGCCGTAGGGCGCGACCGTTGCAGTCTGCACGGGCACGCGCTGGCCGATGTGCGCCGTGGACTTCTCGCCGTCGAATGCGTGAACCTGCGTCGAGGCGACGAGCCGCGTGTTGTCCTTGCGCTGCAAAGCGCTGAGCGCGGTCGCGGGGATGAGCAGGGCAGCGCCGAGCGCGGTCGGAGTAGCGATAGCCTGCGTGACGACCTCGCGGCTGCCGCCGAGGACTGAAAGACCTTTTTGTATGCCGCCGAGGTTCAGAAGCGAGTCGCCCGTGCCGATCTGGTTGCCGAGCTGCATCAGGTCTGCGCGCGAGACTTCGTAGATGTTCACGTCCATCACGACTTCGGCGCGCTCCTTGTCAATGCTGCGGAGCAGGTCGCCGATGAGCCGGACGTTTTCGGGAGTGTCGCGGACGGTGATGCTGTTGGTAGACTTGTTGGCCGTGATGACGGGCTGGCGTCCGGCCTGCGGTGGTATCGAGGCCGTGATGAGCTGGCGCGCGTCGTTGGGGTCTACGTTGTAGAGATAGAACGTGCGAAGTACGAGCTGCTGGTACTGAGGCCGCTTCACCTGATCGGCGACGAGTATCGTGCGGTTCGAGAGCTTCTGAAAGAAGAGTCCCTGCGTGAGAAAGATGTAGTCGAGCGCCTGCGCGGCAGTCACGTCCTGAAGATCAACGTCAACGTTCCGTTTCGGGAAGTCGCGGTCGAACATCACGTTGAGCTTTATCTGGCGCGCGAGGTACTTGACGAATTTTTCGAGGTCGCCGTCGTACTGAACCGCGTGGAGCTGCTCGGTGCGCGTCGAGACGAGCGCGTCGTCCTGCTTGCTCGCGCCGCGGGAGAGTTTTGAGCCGCCGTTCGGCGAGTATGTCGCCGGGGCGATGCTCGCCGACACTTCGGGCTTCGCCGGCTGCGGCTTGTTGCCGTCGTCGCCGCCCAACTGAAGGCGGAGCGTGCGCTCCATCATCGAGCGCGCAAGCTCGTTGGCGGGGTCATAGCCGTATGCGCGGCGGAAGGCGTTGTACGCGCCCAGGTAGTCGCCGCGCTCCAGAAGCGCCGCGCCCTGCTGTGAGAACTGCTGCGAGGCGTTGAAGAGCGCGCGGCGGAGGTGTAGCTGGTACTCGCTGTTCGACGGGTCGGCCGCGGCCGCGAGCGAGAACTCCTCGGCGGCCTTCTCCCATTGCTGCGCGGCCTCGTGCCTGAGCCCCTGCTTGAAGTTCTTCTGCCCCTTGCCCGACCACGCCGCCGCCGAAGGGGCGAGCAGGCAGAGCGCGAGCAGTGCGGAGACCAGCC
>DASQLL010000049.1:0-11872 GCA_035630035.1 Pyrinomonadaceae bacterium
CGTCCTCTACGTCGGAGCGAAGACCGGGCGCGACGGCATACACGGCGCGACGATGGCTTCGGCGGAATTCGACGACGAGGCTCTCGAAAAACGTCCGACGGTGCAGGTGGGCGACCCGTTTCTCGAAAAGCTTCTGCTGGAAGCGTGTTTGGAAGCGATGCGCGCGGGCGCGGTCGCGGGGATTCAGGACATGGGCGCGGCGGGACTCACCTCCTCGTCGTGCGAGATGAGCGCGCGCGCGGGCACAGGCATCGAGCTTGACCTAAGCTTAGTCCCGCAGCGCGAGGAAGGCATGACCCCGTACGAGATCATGCTCTCCGAATCGCAGGAGCGCATGCTCATCGTCGCGCACAAGGGGCGCGACCGGCAGGTGATAGACATCTTCCGCAAGTGGGACTTGGACGCGGTCGTCATCGGTCGCGTGACGGACACGGGCAGCGTCGTCGTAGTCCACGAAGGCGCGAAGGTCGCCGAGATTCCGTCGTCGTATCTGACGGACGAAGCGCCGCTTTACGAGCGAGAGATGCACGCGCCGGCTAAGAGTCTGGAGTCTGGAGTCTGGAGTCTGGAGTCAAAGACAAGTTCTTCAGACTCCAGACTCCAGACTCCAGACTCCAGACTCGATCTTAACGATGCGCTCATGCGTCTCGTCACCGCGCCGAACATCGCGTCGAAGGAGTGGGTCTATCGTCAGTACGACCACATGGTTCGGACGAACACGGCCATACTGCCGGGCGCGGACGCGGCTGTCGTCCGTATCAAGGAGACGCGGCGTGGCCTTGCGATGTGTCTTGACGGCAACGGTCGCTACTGCGCGGTTGACCCGCGCGAGGGCGCGCGCCTGCTCGTCGCCGAAGGCGCGCGCAACGTCGTGTGCGTCGGCGCGCGGCCCCTAGCTATTACGAACTGCCTGAACTTCGCCTCGCCCGAACGGCCAGAAGTCATGTGGGCTTTCTCAGAGGTGATTGACGGCATATCGGAAGTCTGCCGCGCGCTTGGGACGCCGGTCGTTTCGGGCAACGTCTCTTTCTACAACGAGACCGAGGGGCGCGGCATACACCCCACGCCCGTCATCGGCATGGTCGGACTCGTCGAGGACGTGCGCCGCGTCGTCACGCAGGGCTTCAAGCGCGAGGGGCACACGATTGCGCTCTTCGGCGAGACGCGGGACGAGCTTGACGCGAGCGAGTACGCGGCGACCGTTTTGGGGCGCGGCTTTCAAGAGATGATTGCTTCGGGCGCGCGCGTCCCCGCGCTCGACATTGAGCTGGAGCGCGCCGTGCAAGCCGCGGTCTTGCGCGCGGCGGAGGCGGGCCTTTTGCAGTCCGCGCACGACTGCTCGGACGGAGGCTTGGGCGTTGCGCTCGCAGAGTGCTGCTTCTCGTCTCTGGGGCGCGAAGCCGTCGGCGCGGAGGTCGAGTTGGAAGGCGAGCCGGGCGCGACCGCGCAACTGTTTTCCGAGACGCCCTCGCGCATCATCGTCAGCTTCGACGACGCGAACCGCGCGCGACTCGAAGAGATCGCGGCTGAATCGCGCGCGCCCTTCCGCGTCATCGGTCGGACTGTAGGCTTGCGCCTGCGCGTCAGCGCGAACGGCGAGGAGCTGGTCTCTCAGGAAGTCGTTGAGCTTGAGTCCGCGTGGCGCTCGGCGCTTGGAACGAAGTTGCGCGCCGAGGTGTTGGTTACAGCGTAGGTCTTAACGCCTGCTCAATGCGGCGCGCTTTCCCGCGTGACGAAGGCTGTCCACGAAATCACACGAAACGGCACGAACGAATCTATACAAAACGGCACGAAGTTCGTGCAGCTTTTTTTCGTGCCGTTTCGTGTGATTTCGTGGGTCAATTTCCTTCCCATTCGCTCCAACTTAAAAGGCTGGCCGTTCACAGAGTTTCCGCGCGAGCAACTCGCCCGCGACGCGGTGGCCGTCCTCGTTCCAGTGGCCGTTGCCCTTCTCGCGCCCGAAGCCGTGTAGGAATGTTTTGTGCTCGTCGGCGTAAGCTTGAAGTTCGGGCGCGAGGTTTAGGACGGGGAAGCCTTCGCGCTCGCCGAGCGAGTTGAAACGTCGTTCGGCGTAGAAGAGGTCTGCGACGCCGAGCCTGCGCGCGAACGCCTCGCGCGCCGCGGGGTCGGGGTAGACCTGTATGCCGTTGCTGAGCGTCGCGACGACGAACGTCGCGCCTCGCGCCTGCGTCTCGCCGCGCATCGTCGCCAAAAGTTTTTCGGTCACGCGCCAAGCGTCGCGCCAAGTGTCGTCCGAAGGCTCGCGGTAGATCATGTTGGCCGCGCCAAGCTCATCCGTCGGCGCGGCTTGCTGCTGCGCGGTCGCGTCGCTCGCGGGTTGCGCGCCTTCGCCCGCGCCGCCTTCCGTTCGAGTCTTTTGCGCGGCGCGGCTTTCGCGCCACGCGGCGAGACGCGACTTGAGCGCGGCCTGCCCCTGATGAATCGCCTGCACGAAGCGCAAGTTGTCGCGCAGCCAACGGCCCAGACGATTGAGCGCGGAGTTGCGAAGTCGGAAGCTGTTCGTGTCGCGGAAGGAGTTGTCGAGCGCAAGCGCGTCGCCCTGCAAGACGAAGTACGGAATCTCGTCCGTGTTTTTGAGCGCGCGCGAGTTGTCTATCAAGTCGTTGTTCGTCGTCACGGCGAGCAGAACCATGTCGGGCGCGTAGTCCCAGACCTTCTCGCGCAGCGTGAGCAACTGTTGCGCCGAGCCGTAGCCGGAGACGCCGAAGTTGATGACCTCGACTTTGCGTCTGTTAAGAGCCGCGCATTCTTGCAGCCGCCGCTCAAGCACAGTCCAGAAGGCCGCGCCCTGCTCGACCTGAAAAGCCTCCGCGTATGAGTCGCCCAAAAGCGCGATGCGAAACGCGCCCTCAGACTTTTGCTTCGCATGCTCGCGGTCGCGCAGCCCTTCGCTGTTGATGCGGACGAAGGCCGCGCCCTCCTTTCTGTACCAACCTTCGATGCCGGGGCGCAGCGCGTAGCCGCGCACTTCGTCGGGCTGGTAGAAGATCGGATACGTGAAGCCGACGGCGCGCAGAAAGACCTCGAACAGCAGCAGTCCGACGAAGACGCTCAACGCGACGACCGCCACGCGGACGCGCAAAGGCGGCTTGTACGGTTTCTCTGAGACGCTTTCGGGCTTACTCATGGCGAAGAGACCGAGTCAATTTTGGTTGAGCGTGGAGCGGCGATGATTCACCGCAGAGGCGCAGAGGACGCAGAGCTAACGCAGAGAGTTGAATCTTCTCCGCGCCCCCTCTGCGTCCTCTGCGCCTCTGCGGTGAAGTATTACTTACCTGACTCTCAAGTGTTATTTGAAATCAGAAGCCGTCGTTCGGCGAGAGGATACAACAGACGCGCGCGCGTGAGAAAGTTGGCTAAAGTTCCGAGGGTTCGTGTATCCTTCTGCGGCTTGTCGCCTCGCATCTCTCGTTCGTAAACGCGGTTTCGCAAGAATGCACTCGCACGTCATCTTAAACAACCGTCTCGTGAAGACGGCGGACGCGCGCCTGCCTGCCGTCACGGCGGCGGCGATGTACGGGCGCGGCGTCTACACGACCGTAGCAGTGCATCGCGGACGCCCCTTCCTCTGGGACGCGCACTGGACGCGGCTGCTCGCGCACGCCGAGCGCGTCGGAGTTGAGTGCGACTTCGGCGACAACGAGACGGCGCTCGCGCTCGCGCGACTTATAGAAGCGAACAAGGTCGAGCAAGGAAGGGCGCGCGTCCAACTGCTTGCGCGCGCCGTGCGCGGGCGTTGGAAGTTCGGCGGCGCGGACGTGCGCGCGTCCGACTTGCTTGTGATGACCGCCGACGCCGTGCGTCACGAAGACTCGCTCGCGCTGACGGTCTCGCCTTTCCGCGTCAACACGCTCTCGCCGCTCGTCGGCGTCAAGTCCGTCAGCCACCTCGAACGACTGCTCGCGTGGGAGGAGGCGCGCAGCCGCGACTTCGACGAGGCCGTCGTCTTAAACGAGCGCGGCGAAATAGCGTGCGCCACAGCCGCAAACATCTTCTACGTCAAACACGGCGCGGCGCACACGCCCGCACTCGCAACGGGCGCGGTCGCGGGCGTAACGCGCGCGCGTGTGTTGGAGCTGGCCGAAGAGCTTGCCGTCCCGGTGGTCGAGGGCGCGTACAATCTGCACGACCTCGGCGATGCGGACGAAATCTTTCTCACATCCTCCGCGCTCGGCGTCGAGCCTGTGACGGCCTTCGACTTCCACCGCTACACCGTCCCCGCCGGCAGCGTCGTGCTGCGCCTGCGCGAAGCCTTCCGGCAGTTGACGCTCAACGACGAAGAAGAAGATGACAGTACGGCGAGCGTTAGCGAGCGGGACAGGTGATTGCGGATTAAGAAGCGGACGGGGAGACGGGGAGATGTTTGACAGCGCAGCTTCTTTCTCCCCTTCTCCCCGTCCCCGCTTCTCCCCGTCGCGACAGTCCGCATTCCGCATTCCGCAATCCGAAGATTTGTGCTAATCTCGCGCGCGAAACCTGTAGAAGTTTGAAAGATAATTCGGAGCCGGAGACGGGCGCGCGTGACTTGCTTCAGGCAATCGCGCTGCCGGGCTTTCCGGCGCGTTTTCGTCCGCGCCCGCGCGAGCATTCTCAGAAGGGATTCGGACGAGCTGGAAATTCACCACAGAGAAGAATCGGAGGACACAGATGTTCGAGCTAACCAATCTCCCCTTGAGTCTCGCGTTGTTCCAAGACATCTTTCACGCGCCGAGCGGGGCCGATATCACGAGGATCATCCTGCGTTGGACGCACTTCGTCGCGGGCATCGCGTGGATCGGGATTCTCTACTTCTTCAACCTCGTCAACGTCAACTTCATGAAGGGCCTCGACGCTCCGACGAAGAAGATCGTCGTTCCCGCGATGATGCCGCCCGCGCTCTGGTTCTTCCGTTGGGGCGCGGTCATCACCGTGGTCGCAGGCTTCGGCTACTACGCGATGTACATTCTGCGCGGCGACGTGACGAACGCCAACAGCGACAACGCCGACGCGAACCTCTGGCTCATACTCATCGTGTGGCTCCTGATATCCGCCGCCGCGTGGGCGATCTACAACTACGTTCTTCTGCCGAACCTGAGCAAGGACGGCAAAATTCTGGCCGCCGTGACAGCCGCGCTCGTCATCGCGATGGCCGTCGCCATACTCTGGTGGCTCGACTCGCAGCTCACAGGACGGCGCGACCACTGGGCGAGCAACAAGACGCTCTCCATCGGCGTCGGCGGCGCGCTCGGAATCATCATGCTGCTGAACGTGTGGGGCGTCATCTGGCCCGCGCAGAAGCGCATCATCGCAGCCACAGCCGAGGGCACGCCGCCCGACGCCGCTCTCGCGCGCCGCGCCTTCCTCGCCTCGCGCACGAACGCTTGGCTCTCCTTGCCGATGCTCTTCTTCATGGGAACGTCGCACGGCGACTACGTCATCTTCGGCAAGAACTCGGCGTAAAGGTTAATCAGAGTCAGAAACGCGACCGTCAGGGAGCGTGTCTCAGTGAAGATGACACGCTCCCTGACGGTCGCGTTTCTGACTCCGTTGCATTTATAATCGGGGCAAGATTCAACCGAGCGACAATAAGAGACGCCGAGCCGCCCGTCGAAGAAGAGGCGCGCGGAGAAGTTTCGGGGCCGCAGTACGCCGGACGCGAGCCGGTAGGTGTCGGCCTCGCGCACGCGTTGATACGCATTGATGGCAAGGAGGAAGAGATGAGCATAGTCAAGACTTACAAAGCGCAGCAGTTCGATTTGAGCGCGCTGAACGGGATTTCCGACCAGACGCTTGAGATGCACTTCAAGCTCTACGAGGGCTACGTCACGAACACGAACACGCTGACGGAGAAGATCGCCGAGTTTCTGGCCGACGGCAAAGTGGATCAGGAAGAGATGCCCGCCTACTCTGAGCTGACGCGCCGTCTGGGGTTCGAGTACAACGGAATGGTTCTGCACGAATACTACTTCGGCAACATGAAGAAAGGCTCGACCGCCACCGACCCTGAAAATAATTCCAGCTTCCGCAGGCTCGCCGAAGCGTCGTTCGGCAGCTACGAAATCTGGAAGGCGGATTTTATGTCCGTAGGCAAGATGCGCGGCGTGGGCTGGGCGGTGTGCAATCAAGACCCCGAAGGCCAGAGGCTCTCGAACCACTGGATAACGCTGCACGAGGTCGGCAACGTCGCGGGCTTCGTCCCCGCGCTCGTGATGGACGTGTGGGAGCATGCGTACCTTCTCGACTACAAGCCCGCCGACAGGCCGAAGTACATCGAGGCTTTCTTCTCGAACATTGACTGGGCGGCGGTCGAGGGCCGTCTCGTGCAGACCGCGCAGGCGCGCACCGCCGCGACTGAGGGGCAGTAGGCAGGAGGCAGACGGCAGGGGCAGGAGGCAGACAAGAAATTTCGGATGTGAGATTCAAGATTTGAAAGCGGAATCTCTTAACCTGCCTCCTGCCCCTGCCTCCTGCCTCCTGTCTCGTAGACAGAACTGGAGGACAGAATGAAACTCTCTCGACTCGCGCTCCTCGCGTGCGCGCTGCTCGCGGCGACTGCGCTCGCGGGCTGCTCTTCCGACATGAACGCGAACACGGGCGGAGGCGCTAACGCAGCCGCTTCGCCCGCCGCGACGCCGACGCCCGCCGCGCAGGTTCTGACGCAGACCGAACGACCGCAGAAGATCAAAGATCAAATGGCGCAGCGCGGCGCGGAGGACGAGGCCGCGCCCGCGCTCAAGTTCGCAGAGCCGCGAGACGGCGCGACCCTTACAGGCTCGACCGTCAAAGTCAGGCTCACGCTCGCCGGCGACCTCAAGGGCTACAAGCCGCACAAAGACCCCGCAACAGGGATGGGCAATCACATCCACATCATCCTCGACAACCAGCCCTACGAAGCCTACTACAACCTCGACACGCCGTTCGAGCTGCGTAACGTCTCCGAGGGCCAGCACACCTTGCGCGTCTTCGCCTCGCGCCCGTGGCACGAGAGCTATAAGAACGAAGGCTCGTTCCAGATGATCACCTTCATGGTGAAGGGCGGCGGCGACGCGTCGAAGCCCACGACCACGGGCACGGGCGAGAAGATGGCGGACAATAAGAGCGCGCCAGCCAACGCCAACGCATCGGCCACGCCCGCGGCGACGCCCGAAAGCAAGGACGTGCAGCCTTCGACAGGCGGGAGCGTGGATCGGGCGAAACCGCTCCTGACCTACAGCCGACCGAAGGGCGAGTACAAGGGCGACGACGCAAGCGCCATCATGATTGACTTCTGGCTCACGGGCGCGAAGCTGCAAGGCGACGGCGGCGAGTACCGCGTGCGCTACTCTGTGGACGGCGGCGAGACGAAGTACATAGACAAGTGGGAGCCGATCTGGCTCGCGGGATGGACAGCGGGCACGCACAAGGTCAAGCTTGAGCTTGTTGACAAGAGCGGCAACCCCGTTGACAACGGCGGCTACAACACGACCACGCGCGAGATAACGGTCGTGAAGTGAGGACAGAACAGTACCGCGAGCGGTAGCGAGCGGGTCAGTGCAGCATAGGAGAAAATTAACAGGGATGGACAGGATGAACAGGATGTAAAAGCATTTGCTCTTATCCTGTTCATCTTGTCCATCCCTGTTTATTCTTCTCTTTCAGCGTGTACCCGCTCGCTACCGCTCGCGGTACTGTTATTTCTGCCCGCCCAGTTTCTTCTTCTCCGCCAGAGCCTCTTGATGAATGCGGTCGGTCGGCGCGCTCGCGGCGATAACGGCGTCGAACTCTTTGGCGGCCTCGTCGCGCCGCTCGAAGTGCGCGAGTATGCGCCCGCTTGCGAGGTGCGCGCGCAGGAGGATGGCGGAGTCCGTTTCGGGCGAGGCGAAGAGTATCGCCTGACGGAAGTGCCCGAGCGCGGCGTTCAGACGCTCGGACTGTAGCGTCTCGTCGAACGCGTCCTGCGCGGAGATGCTCGCGGCCTGTCCGAGCGCGAAGTAAACGCGCGGCTCTTCGCGGTACTCGTTCTTCAAGGCGACGAGGCGCGTCTCGGCCTCCGAATAATTTCTCACGCGCAAAAGGTCGTCCACGTCGCTCAAGGCTTTGAGGAGCGCGTCGCGCCGAGCGTCCGCGGGCGAACTCTTAGAGCGCGCCTCCAAAGCGCGCCGCCGCGCCTCGCGCACGCGCTCGACCGCGGCGGCGAACTCGGCGGGACGTTTCAACTCGCGCTCCGCCTTGAAATCCGCGACCATCGGCGCGATGAAATTCGCGATGTCGAAGCCTGAGCCTTCGAGGTCTTTGAGCTGCTCGGCGAAGTAGAAGGAGAGAACCGCGCCGCGCTCGTATGCGTCGGCGAGCTGCGCCGTCGTAGAGTCTTCGATTGCAGACTGCTGCTCCTTCGACTCTTTAAGAGCGGCGTCGCGCGCCGCCGCGTCGGCGGCGCTTTGCAGACGCTCGCTCGTCTCGATTTGCAGCGAGCGAAGGCGCGCGGACTCACCCATGCGCGCGTCGGCGGCGGCGGCAATCGAGCGCGCGACCGAGAGGAAAACGTCGGGCGTCAGGTCGCGCCCCTTGCGCTCATGCTCTTTTTCGAGGAGCAGCTTAACGTCGAGCCTGCGCGCGGCGACATCTCGATTGTAGCGCGCGACGAGCGGATCAACGACGAATTGTATGTAGGCGCGACGCGCCTCCGAACGGCTCAGCTCTACGTCGGCGGGGACGACTGCGTAGTAATCGTCGCCGACGGCGCGCAAATTTATAGCGCCCGGCGCGGCCAGAAGGTCGGGCACGATGCGGAAACGCCGTTCGTGCTCGACGGTGAGCTTCTTCTCGTTCTTCTTCTTCGCGTTTTTCGCCGCGTCGCCCACGCTGACGCGCTCGGTGACAATCGTCTCGGGGCGCGTGTTGAGGTACGAGAGGACGGAGCGCGCCATCTCGATTGCGGGCGCGCGCAGCTTGTCGCCCACGGCGCGGTGCATGCCAACGTAAGCGTTGAGCCGCCCGTCCATACCTGACTGTTTGTAGAACTCCCGGAGGAGCGGGGCGAAGTCGAGCACGTCGAGGACGCCGCCGGGCAAATCGTCCGAGCGCGCCGGCGCGTCGAACACGGGCGGCTGACCGAGCGTGTATGCGAGCGAGACGTAACGCGCGGCTTGGTCGGCGGGCGTGAATGCGTCGCCCTTGAGCGCGTTGCGCTCGTAGAAGTCGCGCATGCGCTTTGCGAGCAAGGGGTCGAGCGCGGTTTGATCTTTGCGAAGCAGCTCGCGGAAGACCGAAGGCTTCGCGCCTTCGGGCGTCGGGTCCCAACCGGCGGCGTCGAGCGCGGTCATCATCACGATGAGCCGCGGGTCGGGCGCGATCTGTATGCCGTAGTCGCTGAGGTCTGGACTCGAAAGGGGCGGCGCGGGCCGCTGCTGCCGCGGCGGTGCGGGCTGCTGTTTAGACGCCTTCGCGTCGGGCTTCTGCGCGGGCTTCTGCCGTGCAGCTACGGTCTGCGCGCACAGGAGCGCGGCGAGTGAAACGATAAAAAACTTCTTCATCGGCTGAAATCTTTAGTGGTCATTCCGCGCCAGATTTTAAACAACGGGCGCGGCGAATGTTTCTTCGACGATCTCTTCTATCTCTTCGGGGAGTGTGAGAAGCACGAAATTGGCGGCAGGGTAAATGTAATCTTCACCCGACTCGTCAACAACACGTATCCAGTCCGCCGGGTCGTTCGGCTCCGGCTCAACTATCTGGTAGAGCTTTCGCCGTTCGAGCGAAACCTCGTTGCCCTCGTTACCGATGCAGAGCGCGTAAGGCGTCACCGCTCTGTTCTTCTTCCTTCGTCTCATGGCTCGTCGAGAAAGCGTTTCACCTTCAAGTCTTTCCTGCCCACTCCGTGGGCCTCGTAGTAATGAATTTCGGCTGAGCGGATTTGGCCGTCGGCCAGCTCCACCGTGGCGAGCCCCTTGACCTTGCGCCAACGCCCCTGCCCGTACAGCCTCTGTAGCCGCCGCACGTCTCGGATTTTAGCACCGACGGCTATGTTCTCGATAACCGTCACCCTGCCGATGACGCGGCGTACCGGGATCACACTTTTCCCGTCCTCTCAATTCATCAAAAACCTTCTAAAGTAAGTCTGAAGTCTGGAGTCTGAAGTCTGGAGTCAAAACAGATTTGCTTTCATCGCGCGTTGACTCCGGACTCCGGACTTCAGACTCCAGACTTCCTGCGCTGGTTTGCACGCAGGAGACGTAGGGTAACAGGGTACGCGGCGAGCGAACAAACGACGGAGAGCGCCGTGCCGCCGACGGCGAAGGGCGCGAGCAAGTCCCACGCGTGCGCGAAAAGCTCGCGCCAATATGAGGCGGTCAGAAGGTGCGGCTCGCGCAAGAGCGCAAGCCCCTCTTCGGGCAGCGCGACGGGACGGCCCATGACGAGCGCGCCGACGGCGTAGGAGAGGGCGATGATCGGGACGAGCGTCAGGAAGGGGTTGTTGATGAACGTCCCCGCGTAGATTGCGATCTTGTTGAAGCGGAACAGCAGGGCCAGCACGGTCGCCATGATCGTGTGCAGGCCGAGCAGGGGCGAGAACGCTATGAAGACGCCGACGGAAAAGGCGAGCGCCGTCCGCTCCGGCGGGTCGTCGAGCGCGAGCAGACGGCGGAAGGCGGCGCGAAACATTGCTGGTGAATGGTAAATAGTGAATGGTAAATGGTGAGTAGTTGTTGCGTGCTGTCTTTCCCAGACGGCTATTACTCAACTTGAGCAACGCTCAACGACCATTCACCATTTACCATTTACCATTCACTACTTAAAGCTGTTGAGCGCCGTGGCCTCGTCCTCGTAGGTGTCGAAGACGGTCAGGAGCTTAGTGATGCCGAGCAGGTCTTGAATCTTCTGCGTCAGGTTGAGGAGCTTGAGCTGGCCGCCCTCGCGCTGGATGGTCGTGAAGCTGGAGACCAGCTCGCCGATGCCGCTCGAATCCACGTAGCCGACGCCGCCGAGGTTGAGGAGGATTTTCTTCTTACCCTCTTCGATGAGGCGGCGAATCGCGCCGCGTAGACTCACGCTGCCCTCGCCGATGGTGATCTTGCCTTCGAGGTCGAGGATCGTCACGTCCCCGGCCTGACGCTCGCGTATGTTCAGTTCAGCCATTGCGGAAAGTCTCCTTGAAATTAGCTGTTAGCTATTAGCTATTAGCTATTAGCCAGACCTCTTGGTTAACGATTAAGTTTTGGTCGAAGGCGCAACTCTCGAAAATGATTAAAGCTGAAAGCTGACAGCTTATAGCTAACAGCTATTTCCTCTTCGTCATTCGCACCAGCGTGCCGCCTTCGGGCAGCGGCTCCCACGTAACTTCGTCCATGAAGGTTCGCATGAAGAGGATACCACGCCCGGAGGTCTTCAGTAGGTTCTCCTCGGCGGTCGGGTCTGCGACGCACGCGGGGTCGAAGCCCTCGCCCCGGTCGCGCACGGTAAGAACAGCGCCCGCGTCCGTGCCCCGGAAGCCGACCTCGACCGGCTTCGACTCGTCCTGACGGTTGCCGTGCAGCACGGCGTTCGTCACCGACTCGCGCACGGCCATCTCGATGCCGAACAACGCGTCGTCCGCAAACCCCAGACGCCGCGCGGCGTCCATGACGGCGGCTGTCGCCTCGCCTATTGACTCTACGCGGCTCGGCAGTTTGAGCTTTACGGTCTCTTCGGTCACGGGCTTCAAAGACTATGCGGCACGCGCGCATCGCCGGACATCCCTCTGAACGGCGCGGCCAAGTCCACACACTGGAAAGCTTACAGGAAGCCTGCACGGTGTAACACGCGCGCCGCACGCGTGTCAAGAAAGACTCAGGCGCTCGGTTGCCTGCGGCCTGTGGCCGGTAGTTTGCGCCTGAAGGCCGACGCGGTTCTCCCTTAG
>DASQLL010000050.1:0-2547 GCA_035630035.1 Pyrinomonadaceae bacterium
TGCCGCGTGACGGCGGCGTAGAGTCCGAGGTACGGATTGATAGGCTCGACCGGCCAGTCCGTGCCGAAGGGGACGTGCACGCCGTGCGCCATAAGCGTGTGCCAAGAGTACGCGCCCAGCACTCGATACTCGCCGAGGCGATCCTGCGCCCAGCGCTTGTCCGAGATTGCGTGCGACGGCTGCATCGAGGCGATGACGCCTAAGTCGCGGAAGCGCGCGAAGTCCGTGGGCGCGACGACCTGCGCGTGCTCGACGCGGTGACGCGGGGACAGCAGAGCTTGTCTGATGCGCTCACGGTCATTTGGATTGTGCGAACTGCCGCCGATATCAACTGTCCTAGGATTCTGTGCAGCTTCTTTGAAAGCATTTAGCGCCATGCGGTTCGCGCGGTCGCCGATTGCGTGGAGCGTGATTTGAAATCCGGCCTGCGCGCGCTCGACGACCATGCGCGTTAGCTCTTCCGGCGTGCGGCGCGGGATGCCGCTGTTCGAGGGATCGTCCGCGAAGGGCGCGAGCATCGCGGCGGTGCGCGAGCCGAGCGTGCCGTCAACGTAGCCCTTGAGCGCTGTGATACGCAGACGCAGCGGGTCAACCTTGTGCGCCGCGAACTCCGCGCGCTGTCGCGTCAGCACTTCGAGTGGTTGATTAAAGTCCAGCCACTCGGCGACGCGAACCGTGAGCTTGTCCGCCGCGAGCAACTCGCGGTAGAGCGCGAGCGTTTCGTAGCCCGCGACCGAGTCCTGTACCGACGTGATGCCGTAACGCCGCGCTTCGCTCAAAGCGCGTGTGATGCCTTCCAGTTTCTCCTCGCGCGTAGGCTCCGGCACGACGCGCGTGACGAGGCCCGCGGCAGTCTCTTTCAAAATCCCCGTCGGCTCTCCTCCGGCGTCGTGCAGTATCTCGCCGCCCTGCGGGTCACGCGTCTCGCGCGTAACACCCGCCTTCGCGAGCGCGAGCGAGTTCGCCCAACTAACGTGCCCGTCAACGCGCTGGAAGATGGCAGGGTTGTCCGGCGCGACTTCGTCGAGGTCTTTTCGCGTCGGCCACTCGCCGCCCCAGAGCGTGTGATCCCAGCCGCGCCCCAGAAGCCACGTGCCGGGCCTCGCCTCGCGCACGCGCGCCGCCACGCGCGCCTTAGCCTCCGCGAGCGTCCTTGCGCCGATGAGATTCACGCGCAGCAGGCTCAGCCCGCCGCCGAGGAAATGTATGTGCGCGTCGTTAAAGCCCGGCGTCGCGAGCTTGCCCCTAAGGTCAACCGTTCGCGCGCCGTCGAACCGCGCGGCGATCTCGCGCGACGCGCCGACGGCGACGATGCGCTCGCCTTCAATCGCGACTGCTTCGGCGAGCGTGCCGCGCGCGTCCGCGGTGAACACCTTGCCGTTCGTGAGAACGAGACTCACCTTGCGGCGCTTCTGTGCGTGGGAATCGCGCGGCGCGACAAGCGCGGACGCGCAGACCGCGAGAACGAGTGTTAGTGCGAGCGTTGGGCGCAGGCGCATCTTTAAGCTCTGAAAGTGGACTGGATGTCGAAAGACGCCGCTTTTATATCACCTTTGCGGCTTCACTGTCTTTCGTAATCAACGTCTTCGATGAAGCGGCTCTTGACGGGGACGCGCGTGGTCTTGTTCGAGACCCGCACGGGGTCTCTGCCTTCCTTGAGCGCCCTCATCTTCTTCGTGATGCGGACGCCGGTCAGGTAGTTCGTGCTTACGCTCGTGCTTTCGAGCGTGAGGCGGTCGTAGTCGTTCACGTCCTCGCCGATGAGGACGAAGCGTTTGAGCGCGGCGTCGTAGCGGAAACGCTGCGTGAGGTCTGTCGCCTCGCGCGAGCCGCTGAGCTGGTTGACGTTCAGCACGCCGTTCTTTATCTCGACCTGCACGTTCCCGCCCTCCGGGTCGCCGAGCATCCCCGCGCAGAGCGTGCAGCTCAGAATCTTCGCCGCGACAGCCGCGCGCGCGTAGCCGCCGCCGGGCCGCGCAAAGAGGATGACGAGCGCGCGGTATCGCGCGTTCAACGTGCCGTCCGCACCCTCGATTGGCATGTCTTCGACGAGGCGCAGAACCTTGTCTGCCGCGCCGTCTTTGTTGAGATCGCCCGTGACCTCGCCCTCATTCGTCTCGACCTTCCAGCCCTTCGGCACGAAGTCCGAGACTGCGCTGCCCTCGGCGGGCACGAGTTTCGCATCGAGGAAACGCCGCACGTCGTCCTGTCGCGGCGTCGAAGCTGCGACGACGGAGTAAGAAAGCAGAAGTGTTAATGATAGTGTGAATGCTCGCATTAGATTTGCACCTTCCGTAATCTCAGCCGCCGAAGGCGGCGGAAGAACGGTAGCCCACGGCGTGAGCCGTGGGTAATAGAAGCTACAAAAGATTTCAGAAGCCCCGTAGGGGCGAAAGAAACTTCGGGCTTATAGCGATTTGCGAATGAGTGCGACCGCTTATCGCTGGGAGCGCGGGCATCCTTGCCCGCCAACGCGCCTATTGGCGCGTCCATCTTCGCGCCTGCGGCGCTCAAGGCGGGCAGGGATGCCCGCGCTCCCAGCTTCAC
>DASQLL010000051.1:0-4051 GCA_035630035.1 Pyrinomonadaceae bacterium
GATGCCCCAGACACGCGCGCCGCCCTTCGCCGTCAATCTCATCGGAAGTCCACACAACCTCGTCGTCGCGCCCGCGATGCTCGATAGACTTCAGCATCGCGCCGATGCGCGCTTCGGGGTTCACGGAAATCAGACCGGCAATTCCACACATAACTTAAAACCCGTGACAGGTGACGGGTGACAGGTGACAGGATAGGACGGGTTTTATCCTGTCACCTGTCACCCGTCACCTGTCACGGCCTTTGGCTGTCCAGTTCGCAGCGAGTCGAGTATGCGGAAGGTGGCGCGCGTTGTGGCCGCAAGCTCTTGGAGCGGGATGGGCGCGGGGCCGCCTTCGAGGAGCGCGGCGCAGACGGCGCGTGTCTGCTCGCGTTGGCCTTTGTCCTGCGCGCGTAGCCGCGTGCGCGTCTCGCGTCCGTCGCGGTAGCCGGTGGCCGAGCGAAAGTCTTCGATGACGAAGGATTGCCCCGCGCCGAAAATCTCTACGCGCTCTTTCTGAAGCGCGCGGTCGCCCTCCGCGAGGTACGCGATTGCGCCGTTCGAGCCGTCCGCGAATTTGAGCGTGATGAAGACCGAATCGTCGCAGGCGACCTGCGTGTCGCCCGACGAGACCGCTTCGGCGTGGACGCGCTCGACGAGCGCGCCCGTCAAAAAGTGCATGAAGTCAACGAAGTGGCAGACCTCGCCGACGATGCGCCCGCCGCCCTCGCGCGCATCTTGCGTCCAGTGCGTGCGCGGGACGCGGCCCGCATTCACGCGGTACAGGATCGAGAGCGGCGCGCGCCTTCCGGCGAAGAACTCTTTCGCGGCGCGCGCGTGCGGCGAGTGTCGCCGGTTGAAGCCGACCGTCAGGCGCGTGCGCGTGCGCGAAGCCGCTTCGAGAACGGCGTCGAGCTGTGTGTCGTCGAGCGCGAGCGGCTTTTCGACGAACACGTCCACGCCGCGCTCAAGCGCGCGACGCGCAAGCTCTGCGTGCGTGTCGTGGCGCGTGGCTATGACGACGAGGTTCACGTCCGCGTCCGTCAAGACCTCTTCCGCGCCTGAGACGAAGCGCGCGAAGCCGTAACGCCCGCCCACGTCGCGCGCCGTCACGCCCGAAGCCGTCGCGATTGAGACGAACTCCGCGCCGCTCTCCTTAAACTGCGGCAGCAAGATACGCCGCGCGTAGTCGCCCGCGCCCACAAGCCCCACGCGCACGCGCGTCGCCTTCTCGCGCTCCGGCTTTGAACTTTGAACTTTGAACTTTGAACTTTGATTTGCGACGTTCCGTTCAATCTCGCGCTCCGTGTCGTAGCCGAGAACGATGCCGAGGTACGGCTCCGCCGCGTCGCCCGAAATCAGTCTGTACGCGCGCTCGCCTTCCTCTATCCGGAAGCGGTGCGTGACGAGCGGCGCGGTCTGGACGCTGCGCGCGGCGACGAGGCCGAGGAAGGCTTCGATGTTGCGCCCCTCAGTCCAGCGCACGTAAGGCAGAGGGTAATCGTGGCCGCGCTCTTCGTACTCAGGGTCGTAGCGCCCCGGCCCGTAGGACATCGAGACGCGAAGTGTAAGCTCGCGCTCGAAGTAAATCTGTCGCGGCACGTTCATGCCGACGAGTCCGACGGCGACGACGCGCCCCTTCAAACGCGAGATTTCGCCAGCGAGTTGTACAGGCTCGTCCGACTGCGTCGCGGCGGTGATGACGACGGCGTCCGCGCCCCGCCCGCGCGACCACTCCGCGACCGACGCGCGCGCACCGTCTCCAGTAACACAGCCGTCGTCCGCGCCGAGACTTTTCGCCAGCGCCACCTTCGACGCGTCGAGGTCAACGCCGAAGACGCGGCAGCCGTTCGCCTTCAGAAGCTGCGCGGCGAGCTGGCCTAAAAGTCCGAGGCCGATGACGACGACCGACTCGCCCAAGGTCGGCTCCGCGAGCCGCACGCCTTGAAGCGCGATTGCGCCGAGCGTTGCGAACGCGCCGCTCTCGAAGTCAACGCCTTCGGGCAGGCGCGCGCAGAGGTTCTTCGGCACACTCAGCATCTCCGCGTGCGTCGCGTACCCCGTGCCCGCGCACGCCACGCGGTCGCCCGCGCGAAAATCCGTCACGCCCTCGCCGACCTCGACGACAATGCCCGCCGCGCTGTAGCCGAGCGCGTGCGACTCGTCCAGCTTCTCGCGCACGGCGCGCAGAGTGCCGGTCAGCCCCTCGCTCTTAACCTTCTCGACGACCTTCCTCACAAGGTCGGGCCGCTCCTTCGCCTTGCCGACGAGACCTTTGCGCCCAAGCTCTATAAAGGCGCGCTCCGTCCCCGCGCTGATGAGCGACGCAGCCGTCCGCACGAGCAAGTGTCCGCGTCGCGCGACAGGCGCGGGAACGTCCGCCACCGTGCCCTCGCCGGTCTTTAGATTCTGAAGGAGTTGCTTCATCAAGTGAAAGTCAGAAGTCAGAACGCTGAACGCTGAACTGAAAACACTTTATCTTTAAATTCAGCGTTCAGCGTTCTGACTTCTGCGTTTCTTCCAGAGTGCGTCCTCGATGAGTCCGCTCACCCACTCGGCGCGTGCGTCCCAAGTGCCTCCGGCGACCGCGGCCTGACGCTTGCGCGCGGCTTCCGGGTCGGACTCGCTTAAAGCGTCTTCGACGAGACGGAAGAAGTCTTCGCGGCTGCGCGCGATGCGTAGAACGTCGCGCATCGGCTCGTATTCGGGGAGCGGCGAGATGACGACGGGCTTGCCCGTTGCGAGATACTCGCGCACCTTTATCGCAGACCCGTAGCTCGTGAACGCGCGCTCAGTTTCCCACGGCAGCACACACACATCAAACCCCGCCGCGTAGCGCGGCAGCTCGTCATACGCGACGGGCGGTAGGAAGTGCGTGTTCGGAAGCCTCTCTATCTCGACGCCGCGCGACTTGTTGCCGACGAATACCCACTGCCAGAGGGGACGCTCGCGCGCGGCGCGCTTTATCAGCTCCTGATCTATGAGCCACGGCTCAATCGCGCCGAAGTAGCCGAGCCGTGGGCGCGGTATGCGCGCGACTTCCGCCGCGACTTCCAACTCGCCCGACCCGACGCGCGCCCAATGCTCGAAGTCAACCGCCTGCTCAAGCAAGTATGAACGCTCGCGCCCGCGCGTCGCCTCCTCGAAGAGCTTGCGCCCCGAATAGAAGATGATGTCGGCGCGGTCAATCGCATGTTCGTGCAAGCGCCTGATGGCCGAGGGGTCGGTCGCGTGATCCATCGAGTTCTCGTCGTACTTGTCCGACACGTGATAGACGACCAGCGACTCATTCATTCGCCCGATCATCTCGGCGGCGGTCGGGATGGCTATCCAGAGGACGGGGCGCGAGAGTCCGCGCCTGCGCGCGAGCAAATTTATCTGCGCGGCGATCAGGTGCCGGTTGATGTTGCGCGCCGTCGCGCTGCCGAAGAAAGGGAGCGCGGCGGGCGAGACGACGGTGATGCCTTCCGAAGTCGTCCGCGCGAGCCTCGCATACGAGCGCAGCTTGCGCGCGACGCGCGGCAGAAGGTCTTTGTTCGCCAGATTCGGCAGTCCCATCGAGATGGAGTTCACGAACACGACGCGGTTGCCCGCACGCGCAAACCGACGCATCAGGTGGTTCTTCGAGTGCGGGTGGTGATACCACCAGTCCTCGCCGCCGAAGCAGACGATTGATTTGCCGTTCAGCATCGGCGGCCTTGTTTGTTTTCGGGATTAGACACTGCGACGCCACGCCCCTTCGGGACGGGAGATAGTAGCACGCGGCGGCGGCGCTCTCATGTGGCGGCGGGAAGTTTCAGGAGTCGTTGTCGAGCAGCTTCGTCGTGTTCTCGGTGACGCTGGGCGGCTGGTATATCTCGGCGGTGTTGGCGCGCTGCTGGTTGAAGAGCGGCGTGGGGGTGAACTGCGGCGCGCTGAGGGCGGGCCTGTCCGGGTCGGCGCTGAGGTCTTTGCGTCTTGCGCGTTTTCCGACGGGCAGGACGTTGTCGTTGAACAGCCATGAGTAGACCAGCCAGAGCAGCCCCGCCAACCCCCCGGTGAGGACGAGCAACAGCGGCCCGGGCGCGTCCCC
>DASQLL010000052.1:0-10944 GCA_035630035.1 Pyrinomonadaceae bacterium
GACCCCCGCAAAAAGAACAAGCTAGAATACTTAACAGCGTCCGCCGGTGCTACAAATATCCGGCGATGCTCCCGCGCTCCGTGTCGCCCCGCCTCAAATTCAACTTCGCACGCCGGACGAGTTTTCCGAAAGGCTTTTAGAACAACCCATGCCAGCCAGAATTGACGACTTTTTGCGCGTCGCCACGCAGCTCGGCGCGTCCGACCTGCACTGCAAGGCCGGCTCGCAGCCCTTCATGCGAATCGGCGGCGAGCTGCGCCCCATCGCGAACTCCCCGCGCCTCACGCAGGAAGACACGCTCGACATGGCCTTCTCGATGATGTCGAACCGGCAGAAGCAGCGCTTCAAAGAGGTCTCCGAGGCCGACATCGCATACGGCGTCTCCGGCTTGGGCCGCTTTCGCGCGAACATCTTTCAACAGCGCGGCACCGTCGGGATGGTCTTGCGCGTCATCCCCGACAAGGTTCGCACGATCACGGAGCTTGGCCTGCCGCCCGTCATCGAGCGCATAGCCGAAGATCAGCGCGGACTCATACTCGTCACGGGCACGACCGGCTCCGGCAAGTCAACGACGCTCGCCGCGATGATTGACCACATCAACGCGACGCGCGGCGGACACGTCATCACAATCGAAGACCCGATTGAGTTCCTGCATCGCGACAAAAAGTGTTTCGTCACGCAGCGCGAGGTGGACGTTGACACGCGCTCGTTCGCAGAGGCGCTGCGCGGCGCGCTCCGCCAAGACCCGGACGTTATCCTCGTCGGCGAGATGCGCGACCACGAAACAATCGAGACCGCGCTCACCGCCGCCGAGACCGGACACCTCGTCCTCTCGACTCTGCACACGCTCGACGCGACCGAGACCGTGCGCCGCATCGTCTCGTCGTTCCCGCCGCACCTTCAGAAGTCGGTACGCATACAGCTCGCGGGCATACTTCGCGCCGTCGTCTCGATGCGCCTCGTGCGCTCTGCCGACGGCGTGGGGCGCGTGCCCGCCGCCGAGATTATGGTCTCGACGGGCCTGATACGCGACTACATCATCAACGAGGAGAAGACCTCGCTCATACGCGACGCCATCGCCGCGGGCACTTCGCAGTACGGCATGCAGACCTTCGATCAGTCTTTCTTCTCGCTCTACCAGTCGGGCCTCATCACGATTGAAGAGGCTCTGCGCGGCTCGTCCAACCCGGACGAGTTCCGCCTGCGGGTCGCGGGCATACGCTCAGCCTCCGACCAAGCGAAGGACGATATGGAGCGGCTCACAACGGTCAGCGGCAGCACCGCGCCGCGCGGGAGGATGAAGGACGAGGCGTAAAGGCGCGAAGGCAAAAGTAAAAAGGCAAAAGGCAAAAGAAGAAGGGAGACGCGCCTTCCTCTTTTGCCTTTTGCCTTTTTACTTTTGCCTTACTTCGGGTGAGTTGTTAGAATTTTTCGCGAGCTGTCCCGACGAAGAATTTGTTTGTCTCATCAATTTTCATCCGTCGTCCCGGCGTCGGAATCTGAATGGTCTCGCGCACGTACCGCCCGAATGAAAGAGTGCCCGGCATGCCATCGCTGCTTCCCGGATCAAGTCAATCACTGTCCGAGCGATGGTGACCGTCTGAAATACTTAATCGCGCTCGACAACATCCTCGACGAGCGTTACCAGCTCGAAAAAAAGCTCGGACAGGGCGGCATGGGCATGGTCTTCAAGGCCCGCCACGTCTTCATCAAGACGCAGCACGCTATAAAAATCATCCTGCCTGATCTGGTCGGCAACGATCCTTCGCTCGTCGCGCGTTTCCGTCAGGAGGCGATGGCCGCCGCCGCCATCAGGCATCCGAACACGGTCAGCGTCACGGACTACGGCATCCTCAACGACACGACGCCCTACCTCGTGATGGAGTTCGTCGAGGGACGCTCGCTGCACGACCTTCTGAGCGCGGAGAAGCGCATCGCGTGCGAGCAGGCCGTCGAGATCATGCTCGCGGTCTGCGCGGGCGTCGGCGCGGCGCACCAGCAAGGCATCGTCCACCGCGACCTCAAGCCCTTGAACATAATGCTCAAGGCCGACACGCCGCCGAGCGAGGGCGTGAAGGTCTTGGACTTCGGGCTTGCGAAGATCAAGTCGGGCGAACTGCTCGGCTCGTTCGTCGCGGCGCAGACGCAAGGCATGATGGGGTCGCCCTTCTACATGGCCCCGGAGCAGTGGGGCGACGAAGACATAGACGCGCGCTCCGACATCTACAGCCTCGGCGTTCTCCTCTATCAGATGCTCGCGGGCGACGTGCCTTTCAAGGGCAACACGATCCCCTCGATCATGAACAAGCACCTCAACGCCGCGCCCGTCCCCTTGAGCGAGCGCGGCGTCGAGGTGCCCGAACTGCTTGAGAGCGCCGTGCGCCACGCGCTCGAAAAAGACCCTCTGAAGCGACCGCAGTCAATCGAAGAGTTCGCCGCGGAACTGCGCGCCGCGTTGCCTTCGTGGAGCGTCGGAGACGCGGCGCGCGGCCCCGGAGCGCCGACCACGCGGATCGGGGCTTCGGGCACAGTGAGCTTAGGCGCGCACGGTCAGAACGAAACTCCAGACAGCCTCAAGACCGTCGCGGGCAAGCCGGGAACAGTCGCGCTCGAAGGCGGGGCGCAACAGCAGCCCGGCATGGCGAACGACGCGGGGGCGTCCGAAGCGCTGACCGAAGCCCTCACGGACGAGGCGCGTCGGGAGACCGCGCGCCAGCGGCAGGCACATACTCTCGGACAGGCGGGCGCGGCGGGGGGCACGCCCGCCGGCGAAGCTCTGACGGAGCCTCTGCCGGGCAGCACAGACACGCAGCGCGAGCGCGCGGACGCAGAGCTGCGTCGTCAGCGCGAGGAGGAAGAGAGCAGGCGGCGAGAGGCGCAGGAGCAACAGACGCGAGAGGCGGAAGAGCGCGCCGCCGCAATCGCCGCGCAGCAACGCGCCGAAGCAGCGTCGTCCGCGCCGCCAATCTCGCAACCGTCCGAGGTCGCAACGCCCGCGCGCTCAGGCGCGTTGTACATCTTGTTGGGCGCGGTCGTCGGCCTCTTGCTGCTCGCGGCAATCGGCGGCGTCACCTTCTACGTGATTAAAAATAGGGATAAACATCCGACGCCCACTCCGACGCCGACAGCGACGCCGGGGATGACACCAACGACGACTCCGACGCCGCAGCCTACGGTCGAGCCGCTCGCCGACATGGTCGCGCTCCCCGGCGGCACTTTCAACGTGGGACGCAACGACGTGCCGGAGTTCACCGAAAAGATTGTGAAGCAGCGCGGCGAAGCATACATGCGCTGGGTTTACATCCAGTGGCCCGCACACGCCGCGACGGTCAACCCCTTCGCCATTGACCGCACGGAAGTAACCAACGCCGAGTACGCCGAGTTCGTCAAAGCGATGGGGCACAAGCCGCCCGAAGGTTGGGACGGCAACGTTCCGAAGAAGGGCGAGGAGCGGCTGCCCGTCAGCAACGTCTCGTTCGACGACGCCATGAGCTTCGCCGAGTGGCGCTCGAAGCGCGACGGCGTGACGTATCGTCTGCCGACCGAAGAAGAGTGGGAGTTCGCGGCGCGCGGCAACTCTTCGAGGCCGTATCCTTGGGAAGGCTCTCCCGACAGCGCGCGCGCGGTGGTCGCACGCCCCGGCCCCGCGCCGGTCGGCTCGTCGCCGGAAGGCGCTACGCCCGAAGGCGTTCAGGACATGCTCGGCAACGTGTGGGAGTGGACGCGCAGCGAGGCTGCGATGTACAAAGGTAACTACGTGATGCTGCTGCCCCCGGAAGATCGTGGCAAGATGGTCGTGCGCGGCGGCGCATACGCGAGTAAGTTCGACGGCGACGAGCCAGTGACCGTCACCTCGCGTCGCTGGGTCGAGAAAAACTCTCGCTCCCCGGTGCTCGGCTTCCGCCTCGTGCGCGCCGAGCCTTGATTGGTGGCGGGCACGTTTTCACTGAGCGAAATATGTAAAGGCATGATTGAAATGAAGCAGTCACAAAATAAAAGAGGCTTTTGGACGGCGGGCCGGATCGTCTTCTCGTCCTTCGTATTCGTCTTCGCGGCGTTCGCTATTTCGAGCTGCACCTCGAACGACACGGACAACCTGACGGCAAACAGAGCCGCGAAGCCGCAGCAACCGAAGGTGAGCATCACGTCGAATCAGGGCGCACAACCGCAACCGCCCAAGCCGGCGGGCCTCGACATCGTGCCGCCGGAGGTCTGGAACGCGGAGATTCCGGCGGTCGGCGGCGGCACGTTCCGACTCTCCGATTACAAGGATAAGGTTATCGTGCTAAACCTGTGGGCGACTTGGTGCGGCCCGTGCCGGCTGGAGATTCCGCATATGGTGGAGCTGAGCAACGAGTACCGTGGCAAGGGCGTCGAGGTCGTCGGCCTTACGACGGAGAACCCCGCGACCGATGCGGAGAAGGTGAGCCAGTTCGCGAAGCAGTTCAACATCAACTACAAGCTCGGATGGGCCAACGCGAACATCGCGTTGCCGCTGATGGCCGGCAGCAGCAGCATCCCGCAGAGCTTCGTCATCGCGCCCGGCGGTCGCATCATCACCAAGTTCCGCGGCTTCAGCCCGCAGGTTCCCTCGATGCTTCGTGCCGCGATTGAAAAGGCGAACGACAAGACGGGGGATTAGAGAAGGCAAAAGGCAAGAGGCAAAAGGCAAAAGGCAAAAATGAAAGCGCGCTCCGCGAGCAGACGCATTTCACTTTTGCCTTTTGCCTCCTGCCTTTTACTTGCTCTGTTCGTCCAGCTCGCGCTCGCCCTCTTCGCGCCTCTCGCGCCCCTCGCGCTCTACCGCTTCGTCCTGAATGCCTTGCCCGACGGACTCGCGCGCCGCGCCCTCGATGCGTTTCATCTCAGACTCGACGCGCCCCTCGACCTCGTCAATCGCCGCCTCTTCCCCGGTCTCTTCCTGCGTGATGTACCCAGCTTTCTCTTCTTCCATTTCGTCCCCTCTCGTTCGTCGCCTTGATGGCTGTATTTTTGTGCCGCATCCTCTCACTGTTCCGTCACCGCGGTCAAATCTGTGGCCCGACGAGCCTCGCGCGCTTTACGGACACCGGCCCACCTCGTATAAACTCTTAGTACGCATTCGACCCGGACGCGCGAAGCACGAAGGGGATGCGGGCCACGGCGGGAACTCGAAAGGCCGTGACGCACGAACGGCGCGAGCGCGCCCGACTTCAAAGGAGACGTAATATTTTAATGAAGAGAAAAGTTATTCTGGTCACACTGATTCTCTCCGCCGTCATCGCCGCCGCTTGCGAGGCATCAACCGAGCGGAGAGTTACAAAACTCGAACCCGCGAAACAGCCGGAGAAGACGACCGCGCCGCCGAAAGGGGCGTCGGCGCAAGGGGCGCGGGCAGCGGACGGCCACGACCACGGCGCGCACTCGGGCGAAGTGCCCGCGTTCATAACGACCGCGGCGGAGTTGAAATCGCTCAAGCCGACGCTCGCGCCTGAGCTATTTGCGGGCAGGCAGCGGCTCGGCTATGAAGCGGCGAAGGCGATTCCGCAGACGCTCGCGCAGCTTCCGTGCTACTGTCATTGCGATAAGGGTTTCGGTCACAAGAGTCTGCAAACCTGTTTCGTTGACGACCACGCGGCACACTGCGCCGTCTGCATTGACGAAGCGCTCGTGGCCTACCATCTCGAAAAAAAGGAAGGGCTAAGGCCCGAACAGATTCGCGAGCGCGTCATCGCTCAGTTCTCGAATTAGCCGGAGCGGCGCGCGCCGGTCTTTAACGGTAAGGAGGGAAGTGGACAATGGGATCGTCGAAGAGAGTCTTAGTGTTGGCGCTCGCGGCGTTCGTGACCGTGTGCATTGCATTCGGCGCGGCGTCGGCGCAGAAGAAGAAGCCCGCGAAGCAGACGCCTAAGAGGTCGGCGGACGCCGCGCGCCACTCGAACGAGGCGGCGAAGGTCTTGCGCGAGGTCATGGGCGTTCGTGAGAAAGAGATTCCGCGCGACCTGCTCGAAAGCGCGGAGGCGGTCGCAGTCTGCCCCGGCGTTCTGAAGGCCGCGTTCATCGTCGGCGGACGCAAAGGTGATTGCGTCATCAGCCGTCGCACGTTGAAGCGGCAGTGGGGGTCGCCCGTCTTCTACAATCTGACGGGCGGGAGCTTCGGCGCGCAGATCGGCGCATCGAAGACCGACTTCGTGCTGCTCTTTATGAACGCCGACGCGCTGAAGGGTTTGATGGAAGACAAGTTCGAGATGGGCGGCGAGGCCGAGGCGACCGCAGGGCCTGTGGGGCGCGCGGCGAGCGCAAGCACGACGCCGAGTCTGAGCGCGGGCATCCTGTCTTACTCGCGCAGCAAGGGCGCGTTCATCGGAGTGTCGCTAAAAGGAGTCGCCATCACGCCGGACAACGACCTGAACGAGGCGTTCTATGGTAAAAAGGCGGCGGAGCTTATCGCGAGTCAGGAGGACTCGACCGTGCCCTCTACGGTGCGTGCCTTCCCGCTCGCGCTCGCGCGCTACTCCGTGCGTCTGCCAAAGTAATCGCGGAATTCGGATTGCGGATTGCGGATTTTGGGGAGAGACATGTTTTCATCCAACGCGCCTTCATTGACGCGCAAGTGGCTTGACCATAGTCACGTTGCTTCAAATCCGCAATCCGAATTCCGCAATCCGCAATCGTTAAACTGGCATCCCGCGCCCGACATCGGACATCTCTTTTTCGACCGCGACTTTTCAACGGAGGAGATTTGAATGAAGCTTTCGTCCCGAATCGTTTTTCTCGCCGCCGCGTGCGCGCTCGTCGCCGCGTCTCTCACACTTTCCCCTGCATCGTCGGCGCGGCAGACCGAGCAGCGTGAGCGCACGGCCACGAAGCCCGCTTCGACGGCGAGCGCGAAGCAACAGAAGGACGCATCGAAGAAGGCCGCGACGGCCTCGCGCGTCTTCGACCAGATCATGGGCACGCCCGAACGCTCGATACCGAAAGATTTGCTCGACCGCGCCGAGGCCGTGGCCGTCTTTCCGGGGATGCTCAAGGCGGGATTCATCGTCGGGGGACGCGGAGGGAGCGGCCTCATCAGCCGCCGCGTGACGGGCGGTTGGAGCGCGCCCGCCTACTTCAAGATGGGCGGCGCGAGCGTCGGCCTACAGATAGGAGCGTCGAAGACCGACCTCATACTTCTTTTTATGAACGAGGACGCGCTCAAGGGTCTGCTCGAAGACAAGTTCGAGATGGGCGGCGAGGCGAGCGCGGCGGCGGGGCCTGTCGGGCGCGCGGCCAGCGCGACGACCAACCTCACGCTCGACGCGGGGATTCTTTCCTACTCGCGCAGCAAGGGTCTCTTCGCGGGGCTTGAGCTGAAAGGCGCGGTCATCAACCCCGACAACAATTTGAACGAAGCGCTCTACGGCCTCAAAGCACGCGACGTTCTGACGGGCACGAACAAGGTCAACATGGCCGACGTGCTTCCCGGCATCATCCTCTTTCCCAACACCCTCGCGCGCTACTCGATAAAATGAAGTCAGAAGTCGGAACGATGAACGATGAACTGAAAGGCAAGTGTCTTCAGTTCATCGTTCATCGTTCCGACTTCTGACTTTCCGCTTGACGCTCTCCGCCGCGCCCCATACAATCCGAGCCAGCCTGTCGTCGTCGCGCCCCCCGCGCCGAATCCGTCAACGCTCACAGGGTCGAGGAGTATCGAAAAATAAATGCAACCCCGCACGCAGCGCCAGAAGGAGATTCTCGAATACATCACGCGCTTCATCGAGCGCCACGGCTACGAGCCGTCCTACGCGCAGATCGCGCGCCACGTCGGAGTCTCGTCGAAGGCGACGATTGCCAAGCACATCGAGGCGCTCGAAAAGCGCGGCCTCATCTCGCGCCAGCGCAGCGACGGCGCGTTCGGCCTCACGGTGCGGCACGAGGAGGTGGACGTTGACTCGACGTGCGAAGTGCCACTTCTCGGTCGCATCGCGGCGGGAGCGCCGGTTGACGTGACCGACGAGAGCGAGATGATCACCGTGCCGCGTTTCCTTCTGGGGCGCGTGCGTCCCAACCGCGTCTACGCGCTAAGGGTGACGGGCGACTCGATGATTGACGAGCACATCTGCGACGGCGACATCGCGCTCATCGAGAATCGGACGGAGGCGCGCGACGGCGAGATCGTCGTCGCGCTCGTCGAGGGCGCGCGCGCCACGCTCAAACGCCTGCACCGCTTCGGCACGGAGGTCGAGCTAAGGCCCGCGAACTCCTCGCACGCGCCAATACGCCTTCACGCCTCGAAGGTCGCAGTGCAGGGCATCTTCCGCGGCCTTCTGCGCCCAGCCACGTAAGCTACTGAATCTCAGTTTCGCCAGCGACTAAACCTCGGAGGTAACGTAATGGATGGCGGGTGCATAGTGATATTATTTGGACTGTTTTGCTTTTTTGCCGGCATTATTGGTTTGGCAATAGGCATTAGGAACGCTGAAGGCCCCTTGATACTGGGTATAATAATCTTGGCGCTTGTGTACTTTGTTATGTTTCATCAAACTGGGAAGAAAGGCTAAATCTCGGCCCAGATAAGTAGCGTAAGTCTTCCGCGGCCTTCTCAGACCCGCGACTTAGTTTGCCCCGCAGGGACAAGTGAAAGTAGCCCAAGCTGTTCATCCACTGACGCCCGCACAAATCAAAAGTGTTTTGAAGTCTTCGTTCTTGTCGCCGAAGGCGACCGACATTATAGCCCAGCGAGAATCGCTGGGTCTGGAAGTTAAAAAACATTCCGTCGCTGAAAGCGACAAACAAAAATGCCACAATCGTTATTCAAGATTCTGGCTCATATAGTGTTCTCGACGAAAAACCGCGCCGATTTGATAGCACCTGAAATCGAGGGCGACTTGTTCGGTTACATTCACGGCATCGTCGAAAATAACGGCTCGAAATTGATTGTGGCAGGCGGGACGGCAAACCACGTTCATCTGCTCATTTCTCTAGGAAAGAGGGTTGATATTCCCGAATTGATTGGTGACATCAAACGCGACAGTTCAAGTTGGATAAAGCAACAACATGAGAGCTATGGCAATTTTTATTGGCAGAAAGGCTACGGAGCATTTTCCATTGGGCAATCACAGGTTGAAACGGTAGCGCGTTATATCAAGAGACAAAAAGAGCATCACAGAAAGCAAGATTACAAGCAAGAGTTTCGGGCGATATTGAAAAAGTACGAGATCGAATATGACGAGCGATACGTGTGGGACTGAGATGTTCGTCGCCTTCAGCGACGGAATGGGTTTTTAACTGCTCGCACCCAGCGATTCTCGCTGGGCTTTAATATTAGTCGCCTTCGGCGACAAGGACGAAGGGGATGAAGAAGGAGGACGACAGGCACGCTGTCCTGTCGTCCTCCTTTTTTGTGTCGGTTACTTCATACCGCTTGCAGCTCGCTCGTGCATTCGGGGCAGCGCGTGGCCTTGATGGGGATGGCCGAGACACAGAAGGGGCAGTTCTTTGTCGTCGGCTCTTCCGACGCGGGCGGCTCGCCGCTCCAGATGCGGTTGACGCGCTTGACGATGATGAAGACGACGAGCGCGACGATGAGGAAGCCGATGATGTCGTTGATGAACTGGCCGTAGGCGATGACGGGGACGGCGTTGGCCTTCGCCTCGGCGAGCGAGATGGGCACGCCCTTCGACTTGTCGAGCACGTAGAACATGCCGGCGAAGTCCACGCGGCCTGTGAACAGGCTGACGACCGGCATTATTATGCCCTCGACGAGCGAGTTGACTATCTTCGTGAAAGCCGCGCCGATGATGATGCCGACGGCGAGGTCAATGGCGTTGCCGCGCGCGATGAAGTCGCGGAACTCTTTAACGAAGCCTGAGCTTTTAGCCATTGGGGGCTGGCCTCCATGTCTTTTGGTTTCGGAGTGACGGAGGCTTTGTATTTCAATTCGGCCACGCGGTCAAGCCCCGCGCGTCGCGTCGCCGCTGCGCGCGGGGCGCGGGCGCGACGCCTTAGCGGAAGCGTTGTGCGATGTCGTCAATCTGTCCGAGCAGTCGAACTTTTTTCGCGTTCGCCGCCGGCGCGACCTGCGCGCGAAGCTCGGTCAACATCTTCTGAAATTCGGCGCGATCCTCTTTGGGCACCTCGTAGACGGGATTGCTGCCGCGCAAATCTTCCGCCACCGCGTCTAAAAACTCGCTGATCTGTCGCAGTGCCGCGTCGGCGTGAGGGCCGCGCGGGTAGAGCTTCAGATACATCCCGTTCGTCATGGTCTCAAGCGCAAGGTAGCAAGGCAGGTAGCCTTCGCACTCGCCGGGCAGGGGCGTCTCAGCCGCCACCCAAGCGATGCGCTCCGCGACGGGCAGATCGTGATACTTCTTCTCCAACTCCCAGAGCAGCTCGGCGCGCACGTACCACTGGCCCGCCGGCTCGCTGTAGACGATCTCGGCTTCGCGCGCCTTAGTCCAATCAATGTAGGGCGGCTTCTCAAGCCCGTCGAAAGGGATGGCCGCGAGCGAGCGTTGAAGCGCGACGAGGCGCGCAAGCTCAAGCGAGGCGAGCGCGTCGCGCCGTTTGACCTCTTTCGCGGCGCGGTCGAGAAACTTGACGAGGTCTGAGAGATCGTTGAAGGATGCGTCGGCGTTGGCGAGACGGTCTTCGGCGAGCTTTCGGTAAATCTCGTCGCGACGCGCGGCGTCGAAGGGCGCGGTCAGCCCGCCGAAGACCCAGCCCTTGACATCGCCCGGCGCGGAGACCAGATACCAGTAGTCCTCCATCTCGCCGATCTTCACCTTGTCCGGCAGATGCTCCAGCGTCTCGACGACGACGCCGACGGGGAGCCTGACAAGCTCGGCGGCTGTCGTGTTCGGCTCGCTTCGCACGCGCACGTTTGAAGCGGTCGTGATGCGCGAGCCTGTCGTCGTGCTTTGCGCGCGCGCCGGGGCGTTGCGGGGCGTGAGGGCAAAGAGGAGGGCAAGGAGCGCGGTC
>DASQLL010000053.1:0-16440 GCA_035630035.1 Pyrinomonadaceae bacterium
GTACTCCTTGAGGATGTCGTTCTGAATTGTGCCTTGAAGCTTGTCGGGTTCGACGCACTGCTTTTTCGCGACCGCGATGTATAGACAAAGCAAGATCGCGGCGGTCGCGTTTATCGTCATCGAGGTCGAGACTTCGCCCAAAGGGATGCCTTCAAACAATCGCTCCATGTCTTCGAGCGAGTCAATCGCAACGCCGACTTTGCCGACCTCGCCAGCGGCGAGCGGGTCGTCAGAGTCGAGTCCGATCTGCGTCGGCAAGTCGAACGCGACCGAAAGGCCGGTCGTGCCTTGCGAGAGTAGGTACTTGTATCGCGCGTTCGACTCTTCGGCGGTCGCGTAGCCCGCGTACTGTCGCATCGTCCACAAACGCCCGCGATACATGCTGCGCCGTATGCCGCGCGCGAAAGGAAAGACGCCGGGGTCGCCCAAGTCTTCGTCGTAATCCAAGGGGTCTGTGTTCGACGGGTTGAAGTCGTTCGGGAGCTGTATGCCGGAGGAGGTCTCAAAGCGCTCGCGGCGTTCGCCTCTCCCGGCGGGCGCGTCTGTCTTCGTGCTCATAAAATTTCTCTTCGGACGAGTGTCGAAGTCGCTTTTAGTTGTCGCCTTCGGATTGAATCGAAGCCTAGCACACGGCTCGACGCGCCGGCAACGCGCTCGTCCGCGGTCGCGTAACGAACGGTCTTTGTACACGCCCGGCGCGGCCTTTGTGTGCGCTAATGCTCCGCCAATTTGAACGCATGACGGCGTGCAACCGGGCGCGGCCACGCGGCGTCTGAACACTGTTCGCAGCGCACCCCACAACGTGCGCGCGGCGCGAGCGCACAAGGGTTTCCGGTCACTCCGGTAATAATAATCTTCCACAACAGGACGACTTTTTAACGATGAGAAAGACGCTGTTTTCTGTTCTCCCGCTACTCGTGTTTTTGGGGCCGAGCTACGCTCGACTGCAACTCTTCTTCGGACTGAGTCTCGCGCCCGCCCCGGCGGTCGTCGAGGCGACCGAGTCGCGCGCCGTCAGCCCCGTGGCCGAGCGCGTCCGAGGGCGCATAGTCGGGGCGCGACGCCTTCTCGAACAATTGCCCGCCGACTCTACGGATTTCGTGACGCTCGCCGTCGCCGACGGCGAACGCCTGCACTTTCTGAGGCTCGCCAAGAAGGACTTTCTGACGAAGGGCGCGGACTTCGACGCGGTCTCGTCGCTCGGCACGCCGCTCAGGCTTCAGGTCGTCCGGCCCAACTATGTCAACACGTCCGTGCGCGTTAGGGACGCGGTCGGGCGCGAGCTTCAGCCGCTCGTCGTCCGCTATCCCGTCGAGCGCGACGGCAAGCTCAAAGAGGTTGCCTACTACACGTCCGCGCACCCTGCGGTGGAAGGCCCGGAGGTGGCCGGCGCCGGCGGCGAGTACATACGCCGCATGCTGGACGACGCAGCCGCGCGCCTCGCGTCGAAGGGCGAGAGGATTTCGCCCGCCATCGTTGACGTGGCCGAGCGCCTCTGCGTGGTCGAGCACACAGACCACAAGCGTTTCCTGACGGAAGACCCGGCCTCGATCTTCAAAGAAGTTCGCGCCCTCTACGCGCTCAACTCCGGCGATACGTATCGCTACTCTGTAAGCTCGGCGGGCGCGGGCGGGATGGTGCAGATGATCCCGCCGACGTACAAGGCGGTCAGAGAGATGCACCCGGCTGTCGGCCTCCGGGCGGACTTCGTGGAAGGGATGCGCGACCACTCGAACGCGCTCGAAGCGATGCTGCTCTACATGCAGGACACTTGGGACGATCTTCTGAAGAGCGACGACGTGGCCGCCGCGCTCGCCGCGGGCGTGGCGACGCAGCCGGAGCTTCTGGCGGCGGGCTACAACTCGAACCCCACTCGCCTGCCGAAATATCTTCGCAAAGGCGGCGACGGCTGGCGCGCGCTGATACCCGAAGAGACGAAGATGTACCTACGCATCTACTCGGCGGTCGAGGGCGCGTCGGACTTCAAGAATCGCTCCTGAAGTTTTTCGGAGCGGCGCGGACTTCAAAAGGGGCGGGGCTTCGGCTCCGCCCTTTTCAACTTGGGCGTGGTGACAACGCGGCGGTGCGGTTGACCCGCGCCGCCGCGCTCGCGTAGCATCAACGCCAAAGGCGTTCGACGCCCCCGCTACAATTAATTCGAGACGCGCGAGGCCGGCACTTGGAGATAAACGACGAGGCCAAAGAGATCGTGCAGGAGCTGGGCGCGGCCATCAACGCGGCGGTCGAGCTGTCGGCGGAGGTGTCCGCGGCCATCGAGCGTCTGCGCGCCGCCGGCTACGAGATGGAGCTGACGCTGCGCCTTGAGATAGGCTTGCGCGAGCGCGAAGGCGACCGAGAGGCGGAAGACGTTTCGGCGCGTCTTGAGCTTACGGACGAAGACCGACGCACGCTCCGCAGCATGAAGATTCGCCTCGACGATCACGAGTGAATCCGTGCTTGCCTCCGTTCGCGCTTCGATGCGCCCGCTCTCGCGCCGATGCTTTTGCCTACGATGCGACTCGTGTGTTAGTCTTTCCAGCTTCAAACACAGAAGTATTTTCTCGCCTTACAGCTTTATATAGAGGAGAGCTAGAGCAAGAATATGTCCACACACGCGAATAACGCGAGCAACGGAGGCCAGACCGGGAGGGTCGTGCAGGTCATCGGCCCCGTCCTCGACATCGAGTTCGGCGACGGCTATCTGCCGGCGATCTACACTGCGCTGCGCGTCACGTCCGAAGGCTTCGACGTGCCCACGCCCATTGACATCATCTGCGAAGTAGAACAGCACCTCGGCGAGGGCCGCGTCCGAACGGTCTCGATGAAGCCGACCGAGGGCGTCGTGCGCGGCATGACGGCCACCGACACGGGCGAGACCATCATGATGCCCGTCGGCGAGACTACTCTGGGCCGCGTGCTCAACGTCATCGGCGAGCCTGTGGACAACCTCGGCCCCGTCCCTTCCGAGCATCGCTACCCGATACATCGCCACGCGCCCACGCTCGACGAGCAGTCCACGGAGATGGAGATGTTCGAGACGGGCATCAAGGTCGTTGACCTCGTGCAGCCCTTCCTGCGCGGCGGCAAGATCGGTCTGTTCGGCGGCGCGGGCGTCGGCAAAACCGTGCTCATCATGGAGCTTATAAACAACGTCGCCATGAAGCACTCCGGCTTCTCGGTCTTCGCCGGAGTCGGCGAGCGCACGCGCGAGGGGAACGACCTGTTGCGCGAGATGGTCGAGTCGCAGGTCATACAGTACGGCGAGGAGTTCAACAAGCACTTCCACGACACGGGCGAGTTCGACATGACGAAGGTGGACATGGAGACCATCGGCCAGTCGAAGGTCGCGCTCGTCTATGGGCAGATGACCGAGCCGCCGGGAGCGCGCCTTCGCGTTGCGCTTTCGGGTCTTACGGTCGCCGAATACTTCCGCGATCAGGGCTTGGACGTTCTTCTCTTCGTTGACAACATCTTCCGCTTCACGCAGGCAGGCTCCGAGGTGTCGGCGCTCTTGGGCCGCATGCCTTCGGCGGTCGGCTACCAGCCGAACCTCGCGACCGAGATGGGCGAGTTGCAGGAACGCATCACCTCGACGCGCACAGGCTCGATCACCTCGATTCAGGCCGTCTACGTTCCGGCGGACGACTACACAGACCCCGCGCCCGCGACCACGTTCGCGCACCTCGACGCCGTCACGACGCTCTCGCGACAGATCGTCGAGCTTGGCATCTACCCCGCGGTTGATCCGCTCACCTCTTCGTCGCGCCTTTTAGACCCGCGCGTCATCGGCGAGGCTCACTACAACACTGCACAGGCCGTCAAGCAGGTCTTGCAGCGCTACAAGGATTTGCAGGACATCATCGCCATCCTCGGCCTCGACGAGCTTTCGGAAGAGGACAAGCTCGTGGTCTCGCGCGCGCGCAAGATTCAGCGATTCCTCTCGCAGCCCTTCTTCGTCGCGCAGCAGTTCACCGGACTCGAAGGCAAGTACGTCCCCATCGCCGACACCATCAAGGGCTTTCAGGAGATCGTTGACGGCAAGCACGACGACCTGCCCGAACAGGCCTTCTACATGGTCGGCACAATCGAAGAGGCGCGCGAGAAGGCCGCACGCATGGCGAGCGAGGCAGGCGAATAAATGAAAGGCTGAAGTATGAACGCAGAACGATGAACTAAGAGCTTTTGCATTTTACTTCATCGTTCTGCGTTCATACTTCATCGTTCCAATCATGGCTCTTCAACTCGATGTCATCACGCCGGAGCGACGCTTTCTGTCGGAGCAGGTGGACGCAGTGACGGTGCCGGGCCTCGGCGGCGAGCTTGGTATCCTGCCCGGCCACACGCCGCTCATCTCGCAGCTACAGACGGGCGTTCTCTCGTACACGCGCGGCGCGGAGACGCGCAGGCTTCTCGTGTCGGGCGGCTTCGTCGAGGTCAACGACGACCGCGTCTCGGTGTTGACAGACCTAGCCGAGATGCCCGGCGAGATTGACGCCGCGCGCGCGCGCCTTGAGCGCGACGACGCAGAGAAACGGTTGGGCGCGTTCACGGGCGCTCCCGAAGAGATGGCCGAGGTGCAAACGCAGCTCGACCGCGCCGCCGCCCGCCTCCAACTCGCCGCCGGAGAGGGCGCGCGCTAAACGCGCCCCGCCGACAACAACCTCCAAGCAAAACACGACGCTCTCTAACACCTCTTTCTCCTCTTTTCTTGTGTTGCATGCTTGCAACATTCGCCCGCGCGTGGCATAATGCGTGTCGCAACGTCAGCCGTTCGATTCATCGTCAAGGGGGTTTTAAAGGCTCATGTCACAGCCCGCGCCGGAGGCGGCCAAAAGCGTAGTCGAGTTGCCGCGCGAGATTTCGGGCGCGGCGACGACGGAAGATCAACTCGTCGAGTCGAGCCTTCGGCCCCGTTCGCTCGAAGAGTACGTCGGCCAGCCGAAGATCACCACGAATCTCAAAATCTTTCTGCGCGCCGCGCGCGGGCGCAAAGAGACGCTCGACCACGTACTCTTCTTCGGCCCGCCGGGACTCGGCAAGACCACTCTCTCGCAGATCATCGCGACGGAGATGAGCGCGCCCTTAAAGAGCGTGAGCGCGCCCGCAATCGAGCGCGGCGGCGACCTCGCCGCGGTGTTGACGAATCTGCAAGAGGGCGAAGTCCTCTTCATTGACGAGATTCACCGACTCAAGCCGCAGATCGAAGAAGTCCTCTACCCGGCGATGGAGGACTACCAGCTCGACATAATGATCGGGCAGGGCACGGCTGCGCGCTCGATCAAGCTCGACCTTCCGAAGTTCACTCTCGTCGGCGCGACGACGCGCGCGGGACTCATCACCGCTCCTTTGCGCGGTCGCTTCGGCATAGTCTTTCACCTCGATTTCTACTCGCAGAAAGACCTCGAAATCATCGTCCACCGCTCCGCCGAAATTTTGGGCGTCGAGCTGGAGGCATCGGGCGCGAGCGAGATCGCGCGGCGTGCGCGCGGGACTCCGCGCATCGCGAACCGGCTGCTACGGCGCGTGCGCGACTATGCAGAGGTCGAGTACGAGGGTCGCGTCACGCGCGAGGTCGCGCGGCGCGCTCTGGACGAGATGGAGGTTGACAAGTTCGGCCTCGACGAGATTGACCGCAAAGTGCTGACGACGATTATCGAGAAGTTCGATGGCGGCCCCGTCGGCGTTGGCACGATCTCGGCCTCGATCAGCGAGGAGCGCGAAAGCATAGAGGAGATCATCGAGCCGTACCTGATACAGATAGGCTTCCTCAACCGAACGCCGCGCGGTCGCGTCTGCACGCCCGCCGCCTACAGGCACATGGGCTTCGCGCCGCCGAAGCGGAAGGAGTAAACAGTTTTCAGTTTTGAGTTTTCAGTTTTCAGTTAAAGCATTCGGCAGACGACCGAAGCATCCGGGAACTGAAAACTGAAAACTCAAAACTGAAAACTAAAGATTGGGTTTCGGCCTTGTGCTAGACACGAGACCGGAAAGCGCCGGGCGGGCGGGCGTGGAGGATCGGGAGCCTTCGCGCCGCCCGCTTCGGTGTATTTAGAGCCAGAACTCAACGTCAGAAACGCGAGCGTGAGCGAGCGTGTCTCCGTTGGATATGACACGCTCGCTCACGCTCGCGTTTCTGACTTGTTATGGCTTCGCGGGCGGTGACAGCGGTTTGAAGTTGAGCGTCACGTCAACGGCCTGCTTCTTGTGGTTGGGCGTGGCTTTGGTCTCCACTTTGAGCGCGGGGAGCGGGTTGCCTTCGCGCAGAGCGTCCTTCTGAAACTCCGGCACGCTCTTTTTGACGAACTCCTCCAAGTATCCTTCGTCGTAAACCTCTCCGTGGAGCAGACGCCAGCGACCGCGAAGGTTGTTGACCGCCGCCTCCGAGAGTCCCGCGACCGTAAGCTCGCCCATCTTGTACTGCGCTCCTTCGTCAACTAGAAAGCGATAAGTCACGCGACGGTTCTCGTCGTCAAACTCCGGCACGCTCCGAATGCTCAAGCCCAAATAGCCTTTGCGCCCGTAAGCCTTCCGCACGACGAGGACGCCTCTGTCAACCTTGAGGCCGTTGGCTATCTCGCGCTGCTTCATGCCGAGCGCGAGGTCAAGCTCCTGCTGCGTGAGCGCTGTGCTGCCTTCCCACACGGCCTTGTCCCAGACGTAGATCGGCCCCTCGTCAACGTAGAGCGTGACGGCCACGCCCTTCTCGCACTCAGGCGTAGTCTCCGGCTTCGCCTTCGGCGGGCCGAAGCTGGCGCGTAGATACCCGCGCTCTTGATAGAGCGGGATGAGGTTGCTCTCGACGAAGCCGCCGACGTAAGCGCGCGAGTAGTCGTTGTCGAAAATCCCGCCCGACTTCATGACGAGCGTTTCTTCAGGGACGGCGCGCGCGCCGACGACGCTGAGCTTGCAGACGCGAAGGCCCGCGCCCTTCGCGCTGAAAAGATGCTCGACCCTGCGACCGGAAGGATCGGACGAGAGCGTGTGCTCGACCGCGCCCTCCACTTTGCGCTCGCGCATGAAGTCTTGGAGCGCCGCCTTGATCTGTTCCGTGACGTTGCCCGCTTCGGGCGCGGTTCCGTCGAAGGCGGGGACTTTGCGTCTGACCGCTTCCCTCAACTCTTCGTCGGTGAACCACACGAAGTTGTCGAAGACGACGGGCATGCTCCAAGTCTGTTCGACGACGGCGAAGGTGAGCGTGGCGTTGTCGGTCTTGCCCTTCACGCTGTAGCTCAGATTCTTGAACAGCCCCGAATTCAAAAGCCGGTCGCCCGCCGCGTCAACCTCCTCGATGGTGACGGTCTGCCCTACTTGAAGACCGCTCTTCTCCAAAGCCTCGGCCTCGTTCACGCGCTCCAATCCCTTGAACTCGATCTTCTCCAGCTTCATCGCCTGCGCCTGCGCGCGCAAGGGCGTCGGGGCGAGCGCGAGCAGAAGGCACGCCGCGACGGACAGGAAAATGTGCGACGGATTTATTCGATGAGGGACAGACAAGGGCACGCGGTTTCTCCGTTCGGTATTGAGTTTCGGAAGGGGAGCGCGGACATTCTAACAGCTTAAGTATTCGAGTCAGAAACGCGACCGTCAGGGAGCGTGTCCGCGACGCACTTGCTCGTGCATGTTACACACTCGCTCATGTTTGTAACACGCTCCCTGACGGTCGCGTTTCTGACAGTTACGCTTTCGCCTCGCGTATGCGCGCGCGCATCTCGCGCACGGCTTCGGAGAGTCCGGTGAGGACTGCGCGGGAGATGACGTTGTGGCCGATGTTGAACTCCGTGATTTCAGGGATGGCGGCGACCTCGCGTATGTTTCGGTATGTGAGGCCGTGGCCGGCGGCGACGTGCAGGCCGTACTGCGCCGCGAGCGCGGCTGCTTCGGCCAAGCGTCGCAACTCCGCGGCTGCGCGCGCTCGCCCCTCGGAGTGTACGGCGCGCGCGCCGAGCGTCGCCTCGGCGTAGACGGCGGTGCAAAGCTCTACCTGCTGCGCGTCGGCGTTGTGCGCGGCCTCGATCTGTCGCGGGTCGGGGTCTATGAAGAGGCTCACGAACAGACCGCTCTCGCGCAGGTGGTCAACCGTGGCGCGCACAACGTCGAAGTTTGCGACGGCGTCGAGTCCGCCCTCGGTCGTTATCTCGCCGGGGTTTTCTGCGACGAGCGTGACGGCGTCGGGGCGCGCGTCGCGTGCGACGGCGATCATCTCTTCGGTGGCGGCCATCTCGACGTTGAGATACGTGGAGACGATGCGGCGCAGCGTGTAGATGTCTTCGTCCTGTATGTGACGCCGGTCGCCGCGCAGGTGTACGGTGATGCCGTCCGCGCCCGCCTGCTCGCACATAAGAGCCGCCGCCGCCACGCTCGGCTCCGGCGCGCGCCGCGCCTGCCTGACGGTCGCCACGTGGTCAATGTTGACGTTGAGTCTTGATGTCATGATGCGGATGCCTGCCGAGAAGTTCAGGAGTCGCTATTCCCCACGCCGCTATTTATGCGGCAACGTCAACGTATGAAGAGTAGCTGCTCGGCTCCGGTATTTCGTACCCTTCTTCGCGCAGACCTTCGAGATGGAATTCAATCGCCTCCTGAATGTTCCGCTCGACCTCTTCCTTAGTTTTCCCCGTGGAGCCGCATCCGGGCACGTCGGGGGAATATGCCGAATAGCCCGTCTCCGTCTCCTCGACGATGATTAGATATTTCTTCATGGCTTCAAACCCGCCTGCTTGAGAATGTTATTCAACGTGCCCGTAGCGACATCATCTCCCGGATTACCCGGCACAGTGACCAACCCCGGCTTCGTCTGATGCTTGTATTGATGGTGGCTGCCTTTGGTTCTCACCCAATACCAACCATCTTTCTCAATCAACTTAACGATATCTCGTACCTTCACGATGAAAAATAGTTCTTCCGTTCAAATCGGTCAACGCCTGACGGTCGCCACGTGGTCAATGTTGACGTTGAGTCTTGATGTCATAGCACAAATTTTACCCCACTGCGCGAGCGGTTGTTTTAACGCCTGGCAGAGGCAAAAGCCGAATCGTTCGGTCGGTCTGCAACGTCTAACATCTGATCTTAAATCCTCTGTCCCGCAAGCTCCGGCGACACATCGCTCTCGATTCCTTCGCCGTCGTCCGTCAAAGGTCTGCGGTCTTTGACTCGCTCGGCGGCTTCGCGTGCGCGCCTTATCGCTTCGTCGTAGAGGCCGCGGCGCGCGTTGGTGCGAACCTGACGCACCTCGCTGAAGCCTTGCAGGCCGGTCTTGAAGCTGACGGAGCCGCCCGCAACATCGTTCCAGCGCACGGGGTATTCCAAGAGACGCAGCCCCGCGCGGTGCGCGATGAACAGTAGTTCAACGTCGAAGCCGAAGCGGTCAATCAGCGCGCCTTCGACGACGGGGCGGCACACGTCCATGCGGAACGCCTTGAAGCCGCACTGCGTGTCGGCGAAGGGAAGGCCCGTAAGCGCGCGCATCACGAGGTTGAAAACTTTCCCGCTCTGCTCGCGCGTCCAGGGCTGGTGCGTGCCGATGAGTTTGCGGTCGAGCGCGCGCGAGCCGAGGACGATGTCGTACTGGCCTGAGCGTATCGGCTCGACGAGCTTGGGAGTCTCTGTTATCGGCATCGAGAGGTCTGCGTCGAAGAATGCGGCCAACACGTTTCGCGCCGCGAGCAGACCCGTGCGGACGGCGTTTCCCTTCCCCCTGTTCGGCTCGACGCGAATCACGCGACCTTCAATTCGCCCCCGCGCGTGCGCCCTGATGACCTGTTCGGCGACTTGGCTCGTATTATCTTTCGAGCCGTCGTCAACGACTATGACTTCGCCCCCGCCGGGCTGCTCGTCGAGATACGCGAGGACTTCGCGCAGCGTCTTCGCGATGCGCGCCGACTCGTTGTAAGCGGGGATGACGATGGAGAGGGCCGAAGACATCAGTTCTCAAAAACTCTTTCGCAAGATTTCGGGCGCGGGCCGGTCACAAGTCTTGCCTTGCTTCTTATGGCCGTCACAACCTGCAAGAAAATATAGCATAGGCGTTGTCGGAAGCCCGACCGTAAGGGAGGGCGTCATTGGAAGGCAGAAGTATGAAGGCTGAAGGCGGAAGTCAATACAGCATTACTTTCCTACTTCATCCTTCTGCCTTCTGCCTTCATCCTTTAGCTACGCCCTCCCTCACGGTCGGGCTTCCGCCTTATCCCTAAGCGCGCCCGCGGTGGTAGAATTCAATCACTCCCTTTGAAACGTCGAGAGTTTTGCCAGAGGTTCAGGAGTAAGGACATGACCAGCAGGACGTTCACACGCATCACCGCCGCGACAATCGTCGTCGGCGCAACGCTCGTCGGAGGCATCTGGGGCAGCCGCGCCTTCAACTTCTTGCCTCAGTCGGGCGCGGACTCCGCCGCAGCCTCGCGCGTCGAGTCCGCATACAACGAGGCCATCTCGGTCATCTCCGACAACTACGTTGACAGCGTTGACTACGAGAAGGCGAACGAGGCCGCAATACAGGGCATGCTCTGGTCGCTCGACCCGCACTCGAACTTCTTCACGCCCTCCGAGTACCAGCGTCTTCTTCAAGATCAGGAGTCGCGCTTTACAGGCATCGGCGTCTCCATACTCCGACACCGCGACGGCGTCTACGTGCAGACGCCCATACAAGGGACGCCCGCCGCGCTCGCGGGCCTGCGCTTCGGCGACCGCATCACGGAGGTTGACGGCAAGGACGCGACCGAGTGGACGACGCAGCAAGTCTCAAAGGCCGTGCGCGGCCCCGAAGGCGAGCCTGTCACGATCAAGATCGAGCGCGCGGGCAGTCAGGCCCCGCTCTACTTCACGATTAAGCGCGGCTCGGTGCCGCAGCCCTCGATACGCAACGCCTTCATGGTGCGCCCCGGCGTCGGCTACATCGGGCTGACGGGCGGCTTCACGCACACGACCGCAAACGAGCTTGTCGCCGCGCTCGAAGAGCTGAGCAAGCAGGGCATGCAGCAACTCGTGCTAGACCTTCGCAACAACCCCGGCGGGCTGCTCGATCAGGCGATCAAGGTCACAAGCCACTTCGTCGGTCGCGGCAAGTCGGTCGTCTCCGTGCGCGCGCGCGACGGAGGCGACACGCGCGAGTTCAAGAACACGCTCTACGATCCGGTGGGCTACCCGCTCGTCATCCTGACGAACGGCAACTCCGCGTCGGCCTCGGAGATAGTCGCGGGCGCGGTTCAGGATCACGGGCGCGGCATCGTCGTCGGCGAGACGACCTTCGGCAAGGGACTCGTGCAGAAAATCTTCAACCTCCCATACGGCGCGGGCCTTACGCTCACGACCGCGAAGTATTACACGCCCTACGGTCGCCTGATTCAACGCTCCTACGCGAACGGCTCGCTCTACGACTACTACACGCACCAGAACCCCAACGCCGAGCCGACGCCGCAGACGCCGCCCAACCCGACGAGTCCCGTCGCGCCCAATGTGCCGGCAGCGCAGCCCACGCCGAAGCCGACTCCCTCAGGGCCGCCCGTCAAGACCGCGGGCGGACGCGTCTACTACGGCGGCGGCGGCATCGCGCCCGACTACGAGGTGAAGCCTCTCGAAGTCGCGACACCCGCGCGCGTGCGAATCTACGAAGAGGCTTTCTACTTTTCGCGCCAGCTCGTGGGCGGGCAAGTTCCGGGGCTTGAGAGCTACCGCGTCACAGCCGAGCCGCAGTTCGGTCGCGCACCGCGCACGACGGACTTGCAGGTCACGGACAAGGTCTTGCAAGCCTTCCGCGACTTCGTCAAGCGCGACAAGGAGAGCGGCCTTTCGCCCGCGCAGGTCGAGCGCGAGATCGAGTACGCGCGCTTGCGTATACGCGAGAACCTCGTCAACGCATCCTACGGCGGCGACGCCGCGACGCGCTTTCTTCTCGACGGCGACCCGCAGATGCTCCGCGCGCTCGAACTCTTCCCCGAAGCGAAGCTGCTCGCCGAGACCATCGGCAAAAATCGCTCGTCCGAATGATGAGGACGCAGAAGCGTCGAGGGGAGACTGACGCGAGGAGACTTTCAACGTGGCCGAGACTCTGCCCGCCGTCTTCTTCGGGCACGGCAATCCTCTGAACGCGCTCGCGCGCAACGAGTGGACTGAAGGCTGGGCCGCGCTCGGCGCGGAGCTGCCGCGCCCGCGCGCCGTCCTCTGCGTCTCCGCACACTGGTATCTGCCCGGCACGTTCGTCACAGCACAACCCGCCCCGCGCACCATACACGACTTCGGAGGCTTCCCGCGCGAGCTTTACGAGGTGAAGTATCCCGCGCCCGGCGACCCCGCGCTCGCGGCCCGCGTCCGCGATCTGCTCGCGCCCGCCGCGAGCGTCGGCATGGACGAGCGTTGGGGACTCGACCACGGCGCGTGGTCTGTTCTCTGTCACGTCTTCCCCGACGCGGACGTGCCCGTCGTGCAGCTCAGCATAGACGAGACGCAGCCCGCCGCAGTTCACTACGAGCTTGCGAAGCGTCTCGCGCCCTTGCGCGACGAAGGCGTGCTGGTGGTCGGGAGCGGCAACCTAGTACACAACCTCCACGCATACGCATGGGGGCGTCATCCCGTCGAGCCTCTGGACTGGGCCGTCAGGTTCGAGACTTTTGCGCGCGACTTGTTGCTCGCGGGCGAGCATGCCCCGCTCGTCGCATACGAGACGCTGGGCCGCGACGCGCGTCTCTCCGCGCCGACGCCCGACCACTACCTACCTCTGCTTTACGTTCTGGCCCTGCAAAGAGAGGCAGACGAAGTCACCTTCCCGGTCGAAGGATTCGACGGCGGCTCGATCTCGATGCTGACTGTCAGAGTCGGTTAAGCTCTGCTTTGGTTTGACTGTAAGGAGGGGGAACTCACCGCCGCAGGCGCAGAGGACGCAGAGGGGGCGCAGAGAATTTTAACGTCTCTGCGCCCCCTCTGCGTCCTCTGCGCCTCTGCGGTGAGTCTATCCTACTCTACTCATCTGCCCGTGCTGACGCTCGCACGCTTCCGACGTGCGGGGCGCGTCTGTTTCGGCTTCGGCGACCCGAACAGCGGCTCGACGCGACCGTCGGCGAGCGCGCGCCCCTCCGCGATGCTGCGAACCTCGACGACGAACTTCGTGCGGCGCTTGACGCTCGCGAGCATCTTCTCCAGCGTCTCGTCGTCGAGCGCCGAAGGTTCGACGCCGCTCGCGCGCAACTCGTCGCGGAGGCGCGCGACCGTGTTCGTGCGCCGGTCGTAAATGTCGGGGTAGATGTAGAGCGAGCCGCCCTCGACTACGAGCGTGTCGTAGTTGATGTCGAACTCAAGCGGCTCTTCGAGCGTCGCGACGAGCGGCCTCTTGCTGCGCTTCGCCGCCTCGATGCGCTTGCGCGAGATGGGGACGGAGCGCGCCGCGACGATCTTCTCCGCGAGGTCGTAGAGGTCTGCGCGCATCATACGCACGCAGCCGTGCGAGACGAGGTTGCCGATATCATTCGGCCCCTTCGCCTGATGTATGAGGTAGCCGTCGCCGAGCGGGATTTTAACCTTGCCGAGCGGGTTGCGCGGGTCGCTCGCCTTGATGACCTCGCCGGGGCGCACGCCCTTGTGTCCCGTAACCCAGTCGCTCGCGGGCGGAATCCACGACGGGTTCCAGATGACCTCGGTCGCCTCGCGCTCGCCGATGTAGATCGGATAGTCCTTCATCCCGACGCCCACGTTGTACGACCTGACCTCCCTCCCGTTCTGCCACAGCGTCAGGCGGAACGAAGGCACGTTCAAAGTCAGCATTATGTCGGGCTGGCCCGGCTCGAACTCCGCGCGCTCGATGCGCCCGCCCGTCAGCTTGTCCGAGCGCTCCGACTCGAAGCGGTCGTAGCGTATGAAGTCTTTCTGCGCGGACGCCGGGAGCTGCGGCGCGAGCAACAGAAAGGCGAGTGCAACGGTTTTAAAAATACGACTTGCAGACATGAATGATTTCTCTCCCTCCTTGAAGAACATACGCACGCGCCCGACGAGAGGGAGAGACGGCGCGCGGCGTTCGCTTGATTCTGGGGATTACGGGGGTTGGTATTCTTATCCGATGAAATGGTTGTCCGGCGCAAGCCCGACGGCAGGAGGCAGGAGCAGGAGGCAGGCAAGAAATCTCGGATTTAAGATTCGAGATTTGAGATTTCAAATCGAAATCTCTTTACCTTCTTCATGCTCCTACCTCCTGCCTCCTGCCTCCTGCCCCTGCCTCCTGTATTCTCAGCGTCCGATCACGCCGAAGTACATGAGCGCGGCCTGCACGATGCCGATGAACAATCCCATGAAGAGGCCGAATAGCTCGATTGTGCGTAGATGCTGCTTGGCGACCGACAGAACTAAATCTTCGAGCTTCTTAACGGGGTAGGCCGCGACCTTCTCGCGCACGATCCCGCCGATGTCGAACTCGGCGATGGTCGAGGGCAGGCGCTCGCGCGCAGCCGAATTGATGCGCTCTGTGAGCGCTACGCCCGCGCGCCTCACCTTCTCCTCCGGCACGAGATCGCCGACGCGACCGATGGGCATGACCAGAAGTTTTTCTACCTGCGCCGTGAGGATCGAGTTGATCGTGCGCGCCGTCTCGTCGCGCGACAGCACGCTCATCAAGCCGCGAGAGAGAAAATTTTTCAACTGCTCGGCGGAGTCGGGCCGCGCGTGCTCTAGGAGCGCGCGAAGGCTGTGCGGCTTGAGCCGCTGGAGCGCGTCCGTCGCGTAAGCCGAAACCGAGGTGGACAGCTCCGGGCTTCGAGCGAGCGCGAGTATGCGCCCTGCGATCTGGTCTTTAATCGCCTCCATCTTGTCGGGCGCGATCTGTCCCACAAGCTCGTTGACGGGACGCGCAAGCACGCCGTCAATCGTCGAGTTCAGAAAGTCTTCGGCCTGCTGCTCGAACGCTTCGCCCGACAGATACTCGCCGACTCTTCGCGGCAGAGTTTTATTAACGAGATCGTCAACCTCGTGATGCACGCGCTCGCGCGAGATGAAGATTTTTTTGAAGAACGAGAGGTGCTGGTAATAGTCGTCAACCTCGCGCTTGATGAGCGCGCCGATCTGCTTGCGCGTGCCCTTGTTCGTCGCGATCTCCGTGAGCTTCTGGACGATGGGCGGCACTTGGCTGTCAATGCGCTCCTTTAAAAGCGCCACGCTGTCGGGCGTGAACATCTCCGCGAGCGTCGCGCTGCTCGCGGCAAGCTCGTCCACGCGCCCGGAGACGAACTCGCGCACCTTCGACTCGAAGCCGCGCTCGCCGACGACGCCGCGGAAGCGATTCTCGACGAAGCCCAGAACGTGCTCGAACGTCTCGTCGCTGATGGTCTCGCCCAGACGCTGCGACAGAATCTCTTCAACGCGCCGGTCAATAAACTCGCCCACCGCTTCGGCAGTCTCTTCGCTCTTGAGGACTCCGGCGATGTGCTCTGCGATGCGGTGTTGCAGCCCGGCTATCGCGTCGAGCACGGGCGCGCGCACCCCGCGCGGGAGCGCGTCTAAGAACGTCGTGTAGTTTTTGTTCAGCAGCTCGTCGGTGTAAGCGACGACGAGGGTTTCGACCTTGCGCTGGAAAAAGCCCGTCTCGAAGAGCGCGTGGACGACGGTGTCCTGCGAGACAAGCTCGTTCCCCACGGCGTTGCCGATGGTCTGCGCGAGCCGCTCGCGGTGGCGCGGTATCATGCCCTGCGGCCAGACCGTGAGTCCGAAAATTTTGACGGCCTTGTGCGGAAGAAAGAGCATACGCACGGCGAGCCACGCCGCGATGTAGCCGTGAACCGTCGCTATGACGATGATCGTGCTCAGCTCGAACCACTGACTGTGGATGACCTCACGAACCCACTCGATGGCGAGATGCCCTCCGGCGCGCTGCGAAACTTTTCATGGGACAGTTGCGATGCTAAACGCGCGGAGCGAAGGGCGTCAAATACAGAAGGCAGAAGGCAGAAGGCAAAAGGCAAAAGTGAAGCGCGTCGAATGATTGAAGCCGCCGTAGGCGGCGGAAGAACAGTAGCCCACGGCGCGAGCCGTGGGAATGTTATAGGAATAACGAGAACGCAGCCCCGTAGGGGCGGAAGAGAATCCGAGATACCATGACTCTCAAGTTCAATTTTCTTTCGCCCCTACGGGGCTGCGTCTTTTTAATAACGCTTATTTCCCAGGGCTTACGCCCTGGGCTACTGTTCTTCCGCCGCCTACGGCGGCTGCCACTTTGTCGCTGCTCGCGCGGCTTCTTAACTTTTGACCATTGCCTTTTGCCCTTTTACTTTTGCCTTCCATCACGAGGTCTGCGAGCGCGCTCTCAAGGTTCGTGTAAATGAACTTGAAGCCCGACTCGACTAGGCGGTCTGGAATGCAGCGTCTTCCCGTGAGCGCAAGGTCTGCTTCCGTTCTCATCAGCAGCGAGCCGAGGCGCACGAGCCAAGCGGGAACGCGCGGACTCCACGGTCGCTTCAACGCGCAGCGCAGCTC
>DASQLL010000054.1:0-8627 GCA_035630035.1 Pyrinomonadaceae bacterium
CCGTTGGCGAAGCCCTGCCCCAAAGGCCCGGTCGTAATCTCGACGCCCGGCGTCAGGATGTTCTCGGGATGCCCCGGCGTCTTCGAGTCCCACTGGCGGAAGCTCTTCAGCTCTTCGAGCGGCAGGTCGTAGCCCGTCAGATGCAGAAGCGAGTAGAGCAGCATCGAGCCGTGGCCCGCGGACAGAAGGAAGCGGTCGCGCCCCTGCCACTTCGGGTTTCGAGGGTTGTGTCGCATGAAGCGCGTCCAGACGACGTAGGCCATCGGGGCCGCGCCGAGCGGGAGGCCGGGGTGGCCGGACTCGGCCCGTTGCACCGCGTCGAGCGAAAGCGCGCGGATGGTGTTGACGCAGAGCTGATCCAGCTCCGGCGTGGTGTCACGTGTCGGCGTTGACGCGCTCATCTGTTCTGCTCCCTTGATTCCATTTTAAGAAGTCGTGCGATTTCCTGATTGCCGATGAGAAGGTCGTAAAACTTCTGATGCCTTTCAAGCCCGCGCGCATAAATTTCGTGATGCGCCGCGTTCGGCTCGACCGTCTCGCCCGCAGGGGTCTCGATGTCGCACACACTTTTTATCGCGCCCGTCGCTTCGAGCGCAAGCAGAGCCGCGCCGCGACTCGAAGCCTCGCCGATACGTGACAGTCGAAGCGGGCGGCCCATAACGTCCGCGACGATCTGCGCCCACGCGATTGAATTCCTGAGCGCGCCTCCCGAAGCGCGAAGCTCCGCGCCGGGGGCGAGCGCGTCGAGAGAGCGCGCGACGAGCGCGAGCCGGTAAGCGACCGACTCCAACGCGGCGCGAACGATCTCGACGGGGCGCGTGTGCGAGGTGAGACCGAGCAGCGCGCCCGCCGCGTGCGCGTGCCAGCCCGTGCTTCGCTCGCCGGCCCAGAACGGAAGGACGGTCAGCCCGTGCGCGTCCGGCGCGAGCGCGGCGACCGCTTGCTCAAACTCTTCGACGGATGTTGTGGACTCATCCGTCGTCGCCGCGAGCGCGAGCGTTCGCGTCATCCAGTCGAACAGTCCGCCGCCGTCCGAGAGCGCGCCGCCCACGCACACGCGGCGACGGCTGGCGCGGTAGAGCCAGAGCGCGGGGTCAACGGCTTCGGGCGCGTCGCCTTCATAGACGACGCGCATCGCTGCGGACGTACCGATCATCAGCGCGGCGCGCGCGCTCGTCGCGCAGCCCTCGCCGATGTTGTTGGCCGCGCCGTCGCCGATTGCAGGGAAGACGCGCGCACGCTTTAGAAATGGAAGTCGCGCGGCTGCATCTGCTGAGAGCGCGAAACTCTCGCCGTCGTCCGCGAGGGGCGGGAGTTGTGCGGGGCGTAGATTAAGAAACTCGACGAGCGGCGCGTCCCAGGCGCACGCGCGCACGTCGAAGAGTCCCGTCCCCGAAGCCATCGAGACGGAGGCCGCGCCCGCGCCGCACAGACGAAGTGTCAGCAGCTCTCCGAAGGACATCCAACGCTCGACGCTTCGGAACGTGTCCGCATTCTCCTGTTGAAGCCATAGAAGCTTCGCGGGCCAGTAGCTCGCGTGGAAGCGACAGCCCGTCCGCGCGTGCGTCTCGCGCTCGTCGAAGCGTTCGCGCAGAGCTTCTGCTTGACGCGCCGCGCGCGTGTCCGCCCAGCCGTAGACGGGCGTGAGCGCGTGCCCGCCCGCGCCGACTCCGACAAGGCTGTGCCAGAAGCATGAGACCGCGAGCGATTCGATTTTTGGAGCGAGCAGCGCGGGCACGAGCGCGAGCGATTCGGCGACGACGCGCAACACTTCCTCCACCGACTCTTCGGCGTCAACTTGCGCGCCGCCGTCGGCGGTTGTGCAGAAGCCGCGCGAGAAGCGCGCCTGCGTGCCCGCGACCTCGCGCGCCGCCGAGTCGTACAGAGCCGCGCGCACGCTCGACGTGCCAACGTCGAGCGCAAGCACGAACGGCGGCTGCGCGTCGCACGGCTCTGCGGCCTCGTCTGAGTTGTCGTGCGGCACGCGCGACATCATACAGAAAGAGCGCGGAGCGTGACGAGGAATAGTTCATAGCGGTGGCAGAGGACAAGGCGAGAAGAAATCGAGCAGCCGCGGAGCGGCGTCGGAAATTAGCCGGGGGTGAGTGAGTTGCCACGAGCGAAAGCGAGTGGCAACGAGCGCAACCCCCGGAAACAGCACGAACAAATAACCCGCCCCGGCAGGGGCGGCGGAACGTGCGCCGTGAATCGCATCACGATTGACGGTGTATGTCGTGTCCGCCGCCCCTGCCGGGGCGGGTTATTTTTTATGTCACATATTCCGGGGGTTGCGCTTCGACGACGCTCGCCTACGGCTCGCGCCGCCCGCGCTCACCCCCGGCTAATTTCCTCAGCCCCTGTCGGGGCTAACTGCGCTGTGTTCGTCAGCGTGACGCGCCGACGGCGCGCGCGGCGTTGATGCGACCGCCCGAAGAGACTTTGCCTTGCAGCGCGTCGAGCGCGTCAACCGAACCCAGAAGCCGCTCGCGCAGCTCTTTCACCGAGAGGTTCGGCTCGACCGAAAGCACGAGTCCTGCGACGCCCGCGACGAACGGCGTCGCCATCGAAGTGCCCGAATGCTCCTCGTACTTGTTGTCGAGCCAAGTGCTGAGAATCTCTTTGCCGGGCGCGGCGACGTGGACGTTCTTCGCGCCGTAGTTCGAGAAGGAAGCGAGCTGATCGCGGCGGTCGAGCGCGGCCACCGAGATGATGTTCGGGAGTTGGTAGTTCGCCGGGTAGTGCGGCGTGCGGTCGGCGTTCTCCGAGTCGTTCCCAGAAGCCGCGACGAAGAGTATGCCGGCCTCGCCCGCCTTGCGTATCACGTCTTCGAGCGCTTTGGATTTCTGGCGCGAACCCCAGCTCGCGCTGATGACGCGCACATTCACGCCCTCGCGCTTGCGCTCGATGACGTAGTTGATCGCCTCAATCGCGTCCTTCGTCGTGCCGAAGCCGCCCTTGCCCATAAACTTCAGAGGCATGATCTCGATCTTCCAGTTGACGCCCGCGATGCCTTCGCCGTTGTCGCCCTCCGCGCCGACGATTCCGGCGCAGTGCGTGCCGTGGCCGTTCTCGTCCATCGGGTCGCGCACGCTGTCAACGGCGCTAAAGCCGTTCGCGTCGTCAACGACGCCGAGCTGCTCGTCGAAGTACATCTCCATGTCTGCGGGGCGGAGCCACATGTTGCCCACGAGGTCTTGGTGCGTGTAGTCAACGCCGCTGTCGAGGACTGCGACGACGACCTTCTCGCTCCCGTGCGTCTTCGCCCACGCCGCGAGCGCGCCGATGTCTGCCTCGGACTTACCCTCGCGCTGCCCCGTGTTGATTAGTCCCCACTGGTCTGAAAGCAGTGGATCGTTCGGGCCGCCCGCGGGGACGGATGAGACGAAGCGGCTGCGAAGCGGCGAGGAGTTGAGCGGCCCGACGCGTATGACCTCGTTCGCTTCGGCGTACTCGACTTCCGGTAGCGCGTCGTACCCGGCGACGACCTGCGCGACGGTCTCTCCGTCGAGGTCGTCAACGGCGACTAGACCACCGACCGACTCGATCTCGTCCTCGACACGGTCGCCCATTTTCGCGGCGATGGCTTGAATCCTCTCCTTGGACGTGCCGTGCTTGAAGCGCACGAGCGCTTCCGGCTCGTCCGTGTCCGTCTGCTCGAACCTCTGCGCGTCGCGCCGCATCCGCTCGATCTGCTGACGCTCGATCTGTTGCTTCTCCACACGAACCGAGACCCAATCGTGTTTCGACTCCCAGCGCTGCACCTGCCCGATGATCGCGGCGAGCAGAATCACTAAAGACGCCAACGCCAGATGCACGGTTAATTTCTGCCGGTTCATCGCCTCTCCTTTAGAGGTTGGAGGTTGGAGGTTGGAGGTTAGTAGAAGATTGCTTTTTACTAACCTCTAACCTCCAGCCTCTAACCTCTCAAATCTTGTAGTTCGTCCCTTTGAAATTGTAGAGCCGCACCTGATTGCGGTCGGCGCGGTACTCGTAAGACTTGCCCGACGCGCCGAGGCGTATGCGCCAGCCCGTCGTCATCATCATGCCGCTCATCTCGTCGCGCGTTTGCGCGCCCAGAGCCGTGTTCGGAAAGTCCGTCTCCTCGACCGACTCCTCGCCTATTTCACTCTCCGCAACATTGAGCCGCGCGGCCAAATCCTTTCGCGCGTGCGCGACCGCGTCCTGCTTGTTGTAAGCCATTCGTTTCAAACTCCCCGGCTGAAGGTTGTCCGCCGAAAATTTTATACGCCGAGGCGCGCGCCCGCGTTCATTTATTACCGCGCGGCGCGTGCGGACATTCTGCGCCCCGCGCGGGAAAAAGAAAAGGAGGCAGACGGCAGGAGCAGGAGGCAGGGGCAGACGGCAGGAGGCAGACAAGAAACTTCGGATTCGAGATTAGAGATGCCAAAGCGCAATCTCTTGACCTGCCTCCTGCCCCTGCCGTCTGCCTCCTGCCCCTGCCTCCTGTCCTCCCCCATCCAACCTTCTTTCATAAAACTCGCATCAAGAAATCATCACGCCGAACGTTCTGCTGATGCGCCGGACATCTTCCGGCAGTTGGAGGGAGCATCTTTTGCAAGGCCCGAAGCCCGCGCCAGACGGGCTAAAGGATACGTCTGACTTTTTTTCAGGAGGCCCACGATGAAACTCAAAGTTTTTCTCCTCGCGCTGCTCGCGCTGTCTCTGAACGCGCACGCGCAAACCGCCCGCAACCCCCGACGCGCCGCTCGCCCAGCCGCGAGCATCGCCGCCGCGAACGCGACGACTGAAGGGGCGAGAGTGCCGGCGCGCACCACGGCGCAGACGCTGCCCATACGCCGCGTCACGCTCTACAGCAACGGCGTCGCGTACATCGAGCGGCGCGGCACCGTTACGGGACACGCCGAGATTGATCTGCAATTCAAGCAGTCGCAGGTTGACGACGTGCTCAAGTCAATGGTCGTGCTAGACCTCGGCGAGGGGCGCATCGGCGCGGTCAGTTACAACTCGAGCGCGCCGCCCGCGGCGCGCATGGCCGACATACCCTTCTCGATTGCGGCGGCGACGCAAGGGGGAGGCGGACTCGCGGGCGTGCTGGGCCAGTTGCAGGGCGCGCGCGTTGCGGTCACGACCACGTCGGGCCGCACGGTCACAGGCTCGCTCCTCACGGTCGAGGAGCGTCGCACGCAAGCAGACCCGGCGAAGCCGCCCGTCATAACGAACGCGCTCGTGATCGCGACGGACGGCGGCGAGCTTTCGAGCTTCGACCTCGCGGATGTGCGCGCCGTGAAGCTTTTGGACGAGGGCGCGCGCCGCGACGTGGGCGAGTTCGCGTCGGCGACCGCGAGCGCGCGGCGTCGAGACGCGAAGACCATCACCGTCACCTCGGACGGCGCGGGCACGCGCGAGATGCTCGTCAGCTACACGGTGGCCGCGCCCATCTGGAAGACCACCTACCGCGTCGTTCTTGATGAAGAAGGGAAGCCCTTCTTTCAGGGCTGGGCGATTGTTGACAACGTGAGCGAGGAGGACTGGACGCAAGTCCGCCTCTCGCTCATCTCAGGCTCGCCCGTCTCGTTCATCCAGCCCATACAGAAACCCTTCTACCGATACCGCCCCGTCGTCCCAATGCCCGACGACCTGCGTCTTTCGCCGCAAGTCTACGAGCCGGAGACGGGCGAGGTGAGCGGCGCAAACGGCACGCTCAACGGCAGGGTCACGGACTCAAGCGGCGCGGCGGTCGCGGGCGCGAGCGTGACGGTCACAAACGACTCGACGGGTCAGTCGTTCACCGCGACGACGAACGACGAAGGCGTTTTTCGCACCGGGCGACTGGCGCAGGGAAGCTACAGCGTCACGGTCAGCTCGACCGGCTTCGCGCAGACTGTCGTGCGCGGCGTCTCCGTGACCCCCTCGCGCGCGGCCAGCATAGGCGTCGCGCTCCAGCCGGGCAGCGTCTCGGAGACCGTCGAGATTCAGGCGGACGGCGCCGGCATAGAGAAGTCCGTGAGCGAACTGTCGGTGGGAGGTCTGAGAGCAAGAACTAACAACTTCCTGTTGCTCTCTCCCGGCGCCGGGGGAGACTACGGGGGAAAGGCTAAGTCGCTGAGCGCGGCCATCACCGGCAGCCATTCGGTTGAGACCGCCGCCGAAGCCGGCGAGATAGGCGACCTGTTCGAATACCAGATCGCGCAGCCCGTCACCGTCAGGCGCGACCGCTCCGCGCTCATTCCCATCCTTCAGACGCGCATGGAGGGCGCGCGCGTCTCAATCTTCAACCAGACGGCGGGCCGCACGCGGCCCATGTCGGGAATGCTCTTGAAGAACACTTCGCCGCTCACGCTCGAAGGCGGCGCGATGACGGTCATTGACGGCGACGCATACGCGGGCGAGGCTCTGATGGAGCGCCTGAAGCCGTCGGAGCAGCGGCTCGTCTCCTTCGCTTTAGACCTCGGCACGCTCGTCACGGTGCGCGAGGAGGAGGACAACTCGCCCGTCTTCTACGTCCGGATCGCGAACGGCACGCTCTACGCGAACTACCACCACCGCGAGAAGAAGGTCTACACGCTGACGAACCAGACCGAGCGCGCGCGCAGTGTCTACGTCGAGCATCCCGTGCGCGCAGGCTGGGAGCTTGACGATAAGGTGACGCAGAAGCCCGAAGGCAAGAGCCAGAGCTTCTACCGCTTCAAGGTCGAGCTAAAGGCGCGCGAGACGCGCGAGCTTACAGTCGCCGAGCGCGAGGACGGCATGGAGACCTACGCGCTCTCGAACCTTACGCCCGACCTGATTCACCTGTTCGTCACGCGCCGCTTCATAGACGAAGGGACGCGCGCGGCCTTGCAGAACATTCTCGACCTCAAGGCGCGCGTCGCAGCCGCCGCGAACCGCGTCGCCGAGATAGACCGCGAGATAGCGGAGATCGGCGCTGACCAGAAACGCCTGCGCGACAACATCGAGGCGCTCACGAAGACCGCGGAGGCGCGGCAGCTCATCGCGCGTTACGTCTCGAAGGCCGACCAGCAGGAGACGCGCCTCGAACAACTCGCGCGCGATAAGCAGGCCGCCGCCGAAGAGCGCGCACGCCTTCAGGCGCAACTCGACGCTGCCATGCGCGCGCTCGCGCTCAAACGCGAACTTGCGTGATTAGAAAAGTCAGAAACGCGACCGTCAGGGAGCGTGTCATGCGATGCCGCTATGAACACGCTCCCTGACGGTCGCGTTTCCGACCATGTTACCGGAGGTCGCCGTACAGGTGTTGCAGTAGAGCGCAGACGGCGATGGCCGCCGTTTCAGCGCGGAGCGTTCGCCCGCCGAACGTGATTATCGTCCAGCCGTGCACGCGCGCGAGCGCGATTTCGTCATCTTCCCAACCGCCTTCGGGGCCGACGACGGCTGTGACGGCAGAGGGTCGCGTCGCCGCTTCGAGCGCGAGCGAATCAAGACCGGCTCCGCCGCGCTCCGCGAAGAACAGTCGTAGCTCGTCCTCGTTTGCCGCGCCCGCGACGAACGAGTCGAGCGCGACGTGCGACGCGACCGTGGGGACGAGCGCGCGCCCCGACTGCTTCGAGGCTTCGAGCGCGAGCCTGCGCCAGCGCTCGACTCGTCGCTCCGTGTCGCGCTCGTCGCGCAACCTCACGTCCGCGCGCTTCGTCACGACGGGCGCGATGCGCGACGCGCCAAGCTCGGTCGCCTTCTGCACGACGAGGTCGAACTTCTCGCCCTTCAAGAGCGCGACCGCGAGCGTCAGCTCAAGCGGCGACTCCGCGCACGGAGGCTCAACTCGCCCGCGCACTTCGAGCGTCGCCGTAGTCCCGCGCACGCCCGCGTCGCCGACGAGGCACGCGAACTCGCGCCCCTCGCCGTCGAAGACGAACGCCTCGTCGCCCGCGCGCAGACGCAGCACGTCGCGCAGGTGTCGCGACTCTTCTACCGACAACTCCACGCTCGCGCCTTCACGCGCGAATGCTTCGGGCGGCGCGTAAAATCTTCTTCGTGTCATTGCGGATTGCGGATTGCGGATTGCGGATTGCGGATTGAAGACAACACGACCCTCTTCAAATCCGCAATCCGCAATCCGCAATCAAACAATTATTGAGACCCACTCGCCATCTTGAGTGACCTCACAACTTTCGACGCCGAGTTCGCGCAAGCGCGCGAGAACCCGTTCGGCCTGCGTTTCGAGAATGCCTGAGAGTACGAGTCGCCCGCAGGTCGCGCCCAGAAGCGCGGGCAGTAGAGGGAGGATCACGTCCGCCGTCAGATTGGCGCAGACCACATCGGCTGACGCAGTCGCTTCTTCAACCGTGCCGACCCAAAAATTTATTCGACCCGCGACGCCGTTGAGCCGCGCGTTCTCTTCGGCCACACGAACGGCGAGCGCGTCCGTGTCGCACGCCTCGACGCGCGCCGACGCGTCGAGACGTGCGGCGGCGATGGCGAGGACGCCCGTGCCCGTGCCCACGTCCAGAAAGCTCCCGCCGCGATAATGCTTCTCGATGGCGGCGAGGCAGAGGCGCGTCGTCTCGTGCGTGCCCGTGCCGAAGGCCATGCCCGGCTCGACTCGTATGACGACGCGGCCCTCGGCTTCGCCGACCTCGCTCCACGGCGGCGCGACGACGAAGCGACCGACTTCGCTGGGCCGCCAA
>DASQLL010000055.1:0-36895 GCA_035630035.1 Pyrinomonadaceae bacterium
GTTCCGATCATGTCCCGGCTCGCGCCTAAAACAGCCCCATCAAAATTCGTTTCACGCGACGTTTCACGCCCTCTAATTTTATCACGTCGGGGATTAAACCTCGTTTTTCACATTCTCTCACGGCAATTCCGATAATGGATATTTTGCGAATGACCTTATTGACTCCGCGGGCGAGATAAGACATGATTTGCCTTGATTTTGCTCGCTAAATCCGTTCCGAGAGGCGCTCGCCCTTGTCTAGTGAAGCTCTGACCCCTGAAATCCTGCGTGGCGGGGAAGTCGCGGCGAAGAGGTTTGACCCAAAGAGCGCGGCTCCCTTCGTCAACAAGTCAGTCTCTGAAGCAACTAGGCGCGCCTATGGGCGGGCGCTGCGGGAGTTCTTCCAGTCCGCCAGCATGAAGCACCCCTCGGAGGTCGTGCCGCAGGACGTGCTGCTCTGGAGGGACAGGATGCGCTCTCGGAAGAAGAGTGCCGCGACAGTCGCCTTCAAGCTATCTGTCGTCCGCTCATTCTTCGAGTACCTGAAGGCCGCCAGCGCAGTGCCGCTCAACCCGGCCTCGACCAAGCTGGTTTCGCCGCCCGAGCTGCCGTCGGAGCCGGCGGGGCGTGCGCTCACGGCCAAAGAGGTGCGCTACCTGCTGGCGGGGCCTGACAGGGAGAAGCCGGAGGGGGCGAGGGACTACGCACTGATGCTCGTCATGCTGCGGCTCAGCTTGCGCGTATCCGAGGCCTGTTCTCTGCGCGCCTCCTCGGTGAAGTGGAGTCACGGCCGCTGGACTCTGAGGTGCAAGGTGAAAGGCGGCAGGGAGGAGGTCTGGCCACTGCCGAAGGACGTGAAAGAGGCCATCGACAGTTACCTCCGCCTGGACCGTAAGCGGAGGGAGGTGAGCCACTCGGGCGGCGAACACGCGCACCTCTTCCAGCCTCACACGAACTACCGGACGCTGGACTTCGACAAAGCACTCTCGACGAGGATGGCGCAGAAGATCGTCAAGCGATGGGCCGACTACGCGCGGCTCGGCGACCTCTCCCCTCACGACCTGCGCAGGACGGCGATCACCAGGGCGCTCGAAAGCGGTCTCTCCTACAGGCAGGTGCAGATGATGAGCAAGCACAAGGACCCGAAGACTGTGATGCGCTACGACCACGGCAGGGAGAACCTTGACCAGAATGCCGTTAATTTCCTCGAATACGGCGAGTGATTTGAGGGCTATAACTCATGGACGGTAGGGAGCGTAAGGACGTGAGGCCGGGGCTCACAGTCGACATTGTCCTGAAGCAGGACCAGCGCACCGGCAGGCTGACGCGCGGCGTCGTCAAAGACGTGTTGACGAAATCCCAGTTCCACCCGCACGGCATCAAGGTCAGGCTGGAGACGGGCGAGGTCGGCAGGGTTAAAGAAGTCGTCGCCGGAAGTTAGAGGGTCAGACTCACATTCAGAAGTGCGTAAACGAAAAGAGGGCCGGGGACGGCTATGACCATCATCAGCGCGGACAAGGCACCCACAAGGACTGTTCTGTTGGCGGGGGCGACGGGTCTGGTCGGGCGTGCCATCCTGGAGGGGCTGCTCTCCGACACATCGGTCGTGGCCGTCCACGCGCTCGGCAGACGCGCACCCGACCTCTCGCACCCTAAGCTCACCTCGCAAGTGGTTAACTTCGCCGCGCTGCCTCCGCTCCCTCCCGTAGGTCACCGGCGGGGAGAATTATGGCGTCGGTGACCGCTTTTGATGAAGTCGTGCGTGCCCGAACTGAAGACGCTGCTCTATGATGTTGGGCGGAAGAGATGAATAGTCAGGCGAGGTCTCGGAGCTTATGAACGACGAAAGACCTGCGGTGAAAGAGTCGCCCATCGCCTGCGACATGAGCGCCATCGAGCCAAGCCAGAGGGCGCGACACGTCGCCGCGGCCGGCGAGCTGTTCCGCGCCGTCATGGAGATCAGGGAACTGCCGGGCGGTTACGCCTTCCGCCTGCCCGCAGGGGCCGACACTCTACTCAAGGCCGCGGAGTTCGTCTCCCTCGAACGGCTCTGCTGCCCGTTCCTGGGCTTCATGCTGGAGGTGGAGCCGGAGGGCGGCCCCGCCTGGCTGCGGCTGACCGGGCGCGAAGGCGTCAAGGCTTTCATCCGCGAGGAGGTCGGCGGCCTCCTCGGCGGCGCCATCGACTGGGCGGCATAGGTACACGATTGTGGGGGGCACGTTGGAGACCGTCTTGGTGTCTTGGAGCGGCGGCAAGGATAGCTGCCTCGCGCTCTACAAGCTTCTGCACTCGGGCGAGTACAGGGTCGCGGCGCTGCTGACGACCGTCACGAGTGCCTACGACCGCGTCCAGATGCACGGCGTCCGGCGCGCGCTGCTAGAACGCCAGGCCGCGAGCCTCGGGCTGCCGCTGCGCCAAGTGCCCGTCCCCGCCGGCGCGACCAACGAGGAGTACGAGCGGGCGACCGCCGAAGGGTTGCGTTGCGTCTATGAAGCAGGCAGTGTACGTCAAGTGAATTCCGCGCACACCTCTCTCACCCAGCCAGCGGCTGACATGGTCAAGTTAATCTGGACACAACCCTCTCGCTGCTTTCTCCCTTCGTTTTGATGTTGATTTCTCGCTCGAACTCATCAGGGCTTTTGTAGCCCAGTGCTGAGTGACATCGCACCCGGTTGTAATAACCTTCGATGTAACTGAAGGTTTCATTCCTAGCCTGACTCACATCCTCGAACGCGCCGCCTTCCAGCAACTCGGCCTTGTAGCGCGAGAAGAAACTCTCGGCCTGTGCGTTATCGTAGCAGTTGCCCCGCCTCGACATGCTCTGGCGACATCCGTGAGCCTTCAACAACGCGCGAAAGCTGTTCGACACGTACTGGCTACCCTGATCCGTATGGATGATCGTGCCGCTCTCGACGCTGCCGCTTTTGATTGCTTTCTCAAACGCCTTAATGATTAACTCTTCTGTCATCCTCGCCTCGACCGCCCAGCCGACGATGCGCTTGGTGAACTTATCTTGCCAGCTCGCCAAGTATCCCCACCGACCTGTTTGCAGCGGCAGGTAAGTGATGTCGCCCACGATCACCTCGCGCGGTTTCTGCGGCGCGTTCCGAACGTCGAGCAGCAGGTTCGGCGCGGGCACGACCCCATGCCGCGAGTCGGTCGTGTGCGGCACGAACGAGCGTGGCCGGATAGCTTTCAACTCCTGACGTCGCATCAACGTCCGCACCGCACATCGCCCGGCTCGATCTCCTTGTGCTTTCAGCTCGGCGGCGATGCGACGCGCGCCATAGCGCCGACGATGAAGATAAAACAGCTCTTTGACTCGCGCGGCCAGCGCTGCCTTCCGCGGGCTGAGCGCGTAACTCTTACCACTCGCGCAGGCGTAATAAGCGCTTACCGATACCCGCATCACACGACATAATATCCGCACCGGATAACAGTTTCTCTCGACCGCGATAAATCGATAACGCTTTACCCGCTTCTGCCGAAGATAAGCGCCGCCTTTTTTAATATGTCGCGCTCCATCTCCAGCTCACGGACACGCTTCTTCAATGCCAGCACCTCGCGCTCCGAGTCGGAACTAGCCTCGACTGCCTGCCGCTTCCAATTGTGAAGTAGACTCTCGGCACAGCCTAACTCGCGTGCGACTGAAGCCACTGATTGCCCGTCGTGAATCTTGCGGATGGCTTCACGCTTGAACTCGTCGTCGTATTTCCTCATTCGCTTATTCTAGCGAGAGTTTTGTGTCCGGTTAAATTAGACCATCTCATATCAAAGTGAGGCGACCAGGGTGCTCTCCGACGCCGAGATGAACTTCCTGCTCGGGGTCGTCAGAGTTTCGAAGGCGGGACAGGTTATAAGAACTCGCGCCTGAGTGGTTCTTCAAAGACGGCGACGGCTTCCCCTTGATGCGCCGCGGTGTCGCGGGCGACGTTGAGGTTCGCGGCCGCGTGGGGGTAGTCGGGCGCGGCGGCCAGGACGGCTTCGAGTTCCTCGACGGCCTCGGCCGCGCGCCCCTGTTGCAGTCGCGTCAATCCCAGGTGGTAGCGCGCGGGGACGTGCGTGGCGTCGAGCGCCAGCGCCCTCTCGAACAGTCGGGCTGCGCGCGCGAGGTCGTTGCGGAAGAAGTAGCCGACGCCGAGGGCGGTCGCCCCCTCCGCGTCGTCGGGCTCAAGGTGTTCGGCGGCGGCGGCGAACGCCTCCGCGGCCTCTTCGCACGAGCCCTCACTCATTAGCAGCAACCCGAGGTTGTGCCACGCCTCCCCGTCCGTCAGCTCAAGTTCGAGGTAGAGACGGTAGGCGGCAATCGCCTCGTCGGCGCGCCCCACGAGCTGGTAGAGCACGGCGAGGTTGCGGTACGACTTCGGGTACTCGGGGGCGACCTCGACCGCGCGCAGGTATGCGTCCCGCGCCTCCGTCAGACGGCTCAGCACGAACAGCGCGTTGCCGAGGTTGTTGAGGACGATGGGGTTTTCCGGCTTCAAATGCAGCGCCCGCTTAAAGCGAGCGACGGCCTCTTCATACGCTCCTACGGACAGGAGTTGACAGCCGTGCAGGTTCTCCGATAGCACGGCCTCCTCGCCGGCAAGAGAAGCGCCGGGACGCACCGGTGACGAAACTGTTTCAGGAGATGGCTTCTTCATCGCCGGAACGACAGGGGAGGTTCATCTACTCGCCCTGACCAGGTGGGAAAGCTCCCGGTCGTCAACGCCCTGTGTTATCAAGTGGAGGCATTTTTCAATGGCGGCCCGAATTTCCCGGCGGTCCGCAGATTCGATTGTCGCCAGGATGTTATTCCAATCCCTCCGAATCACGACAAGGCGGTAGCTCCCCTGTGGGTCGGAATCAGGATACCACCCGAGGTCTAACAGGTGTCCCTCCGGGTTGAGAGCCCAGCGCTCGCCGTCGTTTCTCATGCTCTGAATCCACAAGAGACCTATGGTGTAAAACTGGTCGTTGACAATCCGACCGTCAAGTACGATTGGGTCTTCGTCTCCGAAATGGTTAATCATGACGGCCCACCCACTAGGGATTTGTAACGGAACCAATGAACGGCTCATAGAATTTTCACCTCGTCAGACGCGGGTGTGAATGAATCTCCGGTGTGCCGCTGCCCACGTTCGTCATTTCGGCCCGGATTAAGAAGGCGTCCTTCCCTTTGTCGTAGCCGATCTGCTCGTTGAAGGTCTTAAACGCCCAGTACCCGTCAGCACCTCTCTCTACAATGTCTCCCGTCAGGAAAGCATCTTTTTCAAGTCTCTCCACGTCGGCGGCGGTTAACGAGTATAGGAATTGCCCGTTACCTGTACCCTTCTCCTTCGTGCTCGACTCTCGCCGCTCATCTTCCGAGTTACCCCGCCAGTGTTTCGCGCCGGTGTAGTCGGCGGGCTTCGTGTGGTGGGCTTTCTTCAACAGCTCCGCGACCTTTTCCTTCAAGGTCGGTGTCGCTGTTGTCGTTGTCGTTGACTCGGTTAAGAGTTCTTCGATGTCGGTTGTCTTCCACCTCTTACCGTACGCCTCAATCGCGTCCTTCAGCTCAACGAAGGCTTCTTCGAACCCCGGTATCTGATTCAGCTTCTTTGTCGGGTCCGTTCCGGTCTGGATGGCTTTGCCCTGAAGAGTTTTAGCCATGCTGCCGAGCCATTTGAGATCGTCTATCTGTCCCGTGCCCTGGGCTTCGGGATTCACCTTCATCATCTTACCGACGGCTCTCCCGATCTTGTTGGATAATAAATCCCGCTTCGACTCGAATTCCACCTTGGGCCGTGCGCCGGGAGTTACGATCAGCCTGTGCTGAGTCCCCATCATGGTGACCGGTTTTTCCGTAGGCCCGTCAGGCGTGGCCTCTTTACCCCCGCCTTTCTTTTCCGAGTCCGCGCCGCCCGGCCCCTTGAGGTCTTTATCTTCCGACTTCTTCCCGTCCTGAATGGCCTTCTTCTTGTAGTCCTCAACCTTCTTCCCGTCGGCGGTCGTGGCCTTGTCGTCAACGTCCTTCTTGCCGCCCTTGCCGCCGCCGGACTGGGTAGTTGACTTGGCGGCGGTCTGCTCGCCGAGTTCGCCGGGCTTGGCGTCGCCCTTGCTGCCGCCTGTGGGAACCTCTGCGTCTTTGGTGTTCTTCTCCTTCCACTCGCCCTTCTTGTCGCCCTCCTCCGCCGACTTCGACTTGACCTTGTCGTGGTAGAGGTCGGACATGAACTTGTCGGCGGAGAAGTCCACGGGCTTGAACTCGATGGCGGGCCACTGCTTCGAGCCGAAGACGTAGTCCACGGAGGCGACCATGCCGAAGCTGCCGCCGATGGGGTACTCCTTGTCGAAGAGCGGCCACGTCCACCTCTTATCCGAGAGGGGCGACCACCACGGCGTATCTATTTCGACGAAGAGTTCGCCGCTTAGACCGAGGAAGGGCTGCGCCGCGATCTCCAGGTCGCCGCGGATGAAGAACTCGCCCTTCTTGTCCTCGCCGGGCGCGCCCTTCTCGCGGTAGCCGATGGTGGGAGTGGCCTCGGCGTAAGCCTTGATGCCCGCGATGCCGCTCAGCCCCGCGCCGGCCTTGATGTCGTGGCCGAGGATTTCCAGCCCCACGCCCGCCTGTGCGGTCAGACGCAGGCCCGCAGCCGCCGAGATGTTGATGCTGCCGCTGATGCTGAAGTCCTTGTTCTCTTCCGGGTTGGTCGAGTACGTGCCCTCGACGACGATGTTGTAGAACTTGGCCGGGCCGAGCTTGGCGAAGGCGTCCATCCCGACGTTGGCGAAGATGAAGACGTTGCCGACGACGGGGATGCCGTAGGCGGCGCGCGCCTCGAACTTGAAGAGCGGCTTGATGAAGTCCTTCTGCTCGAACAGCTCGAACTCTTTCTGCGGCGTGATCTTGCCGATGATGGTGACGAAGCCCTCCGGATCGACGATGACGTGCGCCGTCCCGTTGAGCCACTCGTTGAAGGCGAAGGTGAGGTCGCCCTCGCCGAAGACGACGTAACTCATGTTCTTCGGCTTCGGCGGGGCCTTCGTCGGCTTCTCGGCGGCCGGCCCCTTGTCTCCCTCCGCCGGGGGCGCTTTCTTCTCCTTTTGGAGCCGCGCGGCCTCGCCCTTCTCCATCAGCCGCAGCGTCACTTCGCCCGACATCTTCTCGCTCTGGTAGCCGACCTTGCCCTCGCCCGTGATGGCGCTCCCGTCCCACGCCATGTCCACCCCGCCCGTGAAATTCCCCTTCTTCAGGGCCAGCTTCACGTTGCCCTGACCGGTGAAGAGTCCCTCCTTGTTGCGCGCCAGTTTGATCTCGCCCTCAGCCAGCCCCGTCACTACGACTTTGGCGTGTCCCTCAAACGAATCCACTTTCTCGTCAGTCACCTTCAGGGTGAATCCGCCGCTGAATGGCCCCAACCCGATGGTCGCGTTTTCCACGGAGAGGTGCAGATGACCGGCATCGATTTTGTTGTTTAGCGTCAACTTCGGTATGTTGATGCCGGCCATGCCGATCAGCACTGGGGCCTTCTCGATGTAGTCCTCAATCTTCGTACCGGAAAGCTTGGCCTCGGCGGCGAGGCCGACGTGGCCCGTGAGTTGATTCTTAGTGAGCTTGACGACGAGGCTCGGCCGAAGGCCGCCCTCGGCATCGCCGACGTTCGCGAAGAGCGGGTGGATTAGCGGGAGCGGCTGGGCGTTAACTTCGTGGAGGTTGTCCTTCGACTTTTTGACTTTGAGATCGCCCTCCGCGATCCCGCCGAAGCGCGCCCTGACGCTCACCTCCTTGCCCTTGTGCTCTTCGAGGAACTCCTTGATGGGTGAAGGCGGGTTGAAATCCTTCATACCCTTGAGTTCGAGCACGCCGGGCGCGGCATCGAGGGGCTTCCCGCTCGCCTTCTTCTTCGTATCCTTCGCCGGCGCGGGCCGGAGCGTGTCGCTCTCCTTGCGGCTGACGGTCGGCGACGGCTGCGCCGCCCCGGAAGCGCCGGGGGAGGTCTGCTGGACGACGTGCGTCAGCTCGTGCGCCATCAGCCGCGTGTCGTTCTCCGACTCGCCGCGCGCGAGGTAGATGTCGTTGCCGTGCGCGAAGGCGCGCGCGTTCAGGGCGCTCGCGGCCTCGTTAGCGGCGCTGTCCTGGTGTACGCGCGCGGCGCTGAGGTCTGCGCCCATGCGCGGCTCAAGCGCGCGGCGCAGAGAAGGGTTGACGGGGCTGCCCGCGCTCTTGTGCTCGATGGCCTCCTCGGCCGCCGCGACGTTCGTACCGCCGCCCGCGTCCGCTTCGAGCCTCATCGCCGCGCGCGGCTGCTCCTCCTCCAAAGGCTGCGCGCGCTTCTCGTCCTCCTTGCGTTGAGGCTTCTTCTCGTCCTCCTTGAGCTGAACCTTCCCGTCGTCTTCTTTAAGTTGAGGCTTCTGCTCGTCCTCCTTCCCCATCCTCTGCGCGAGGCGGGCGGCGGGCGGCGGCTCCTCGGCGACGGCCTTCTTCTCTTCCCTGCGCGCCTCTTCTTTCTTCTCCTCCCTGTGTGCGAGCGTTTGCGTCTCGGCGCGCGAGAGCGGCGTGATGGGCGGCGCGTTGCGCCCGGCGACCACGCTGCGCGCGACCGCCTCGGCCTCGCGCTCCGAGGCGTCCTCCGGGTGGCTGACGGCGAGCGTCTGGACGCGCGCGGCCTTACGTTCGTCCGCGGGCGACGGCCGGCGCTCCTCCTCCTCCGCGCGCGCCGCCTGCGCACGCTCGCGTTCGTCCGACATCATGCGCATCGCGCGCGCGTTGCCGACCGAACGTTGCAAGGCGGCCATCCCGCGCGCCTGCGCGGCGACGCCCTGCCGCCGCACTGAGGCCGGCGCGATGCCGCCCGGCGACAGCGACGCCGCGACGCCGGCTCTCTGCGGCCCGTCCTTCTTCTCAGGCTCAGGTCGTTTCTCTGCGACCGGCGCAGGGGCAGTCTTCGCGGTGCCCTCGGTGGTCTCGGCCGTTTCCTTAACCTTCGTCGTCATACTGCGTCCTGATCCTAAGTTGACTGGACGTTAATGAATTGGTCGATACCCCATCAACGAATAATTGAAGAACGCATCATGGTGCACACTCAATCTCTCAGGCCAAGGCAGTCAGGCAGCGACAAGAGGAATTCCGCACGCCCAGCCTTGCCGGCTCGGCTTTGTTCAGTTCTCGCCAGTCCCTCAACATACCGCACGAAAATTTCGCGTTCTTCTGGCGTTAGCTTATCCAAGATTGAAGCCATCTGTTCCAACTGCGTAACTGCGGCATCTGGGTGTACAACGTCATCTCCGCTTAATGCCAAGAACAGCGCTTGTTCGACAACTGCCTGCATCAGGTACGGATTCATTTTGGTACCACCTTCACGTTTATGTTGGTTATGCCAAGATTCTCAAGCATCTTTGTTGCCCGATTGGCCTCTGTTTGAGTGGGTACCTCCCACCGACCTGTAAGCCCGTTTTGTTTTAGAGCAAGTGACTGACGTAGAGCTTGGTCTTTTGATTTTGGGAATGTTGTTACTTTAACCTTGCGATCAATCATGACGTCCCCGTCGATACCGTCGTACCGCACTTTTTTGATCTGGCCTGCCTCATCAACATACGTAAGTTGAGGCGCCTGCCCTGGACGGGCACCCGGCGCACTAGCTTGGTAAGCTTCTGCCTCGGACGACATGCTAGCATTTTCTTCCACCCACAGAATCTTACCCTGTGCGCCGCCTTGGGCTGGCTGTTGCACAACTTTTGCTGGAGGTTGCTCCGACTCAGGCTTTTTTTGAGGCCCAGTAACTTCCTTATATAGATCGTCAACTTCATCCTCCAGCTTCTTGGCGTCGTTTGCTAAGCCTTCGACCACCTTATCGGGTTGCTCGGGGGCCTTCTTTTCGTTGAGAGATTCCTGGAGGCTGACGGCCTCGTCGCTCAGTTCCGCGTGACGTGTTTGGCGTTTCTCGCCCAGCGACTTCCAAGACTCCTTTTTCTCCTGCCAGAACTTCTTTTCGCCTTCCACCAGCCCGCCGGCCTGCTTGCGCAGCGACGTCCAAATGCCCTCTTCCTGTATCGCGATGAAGATGACGTTTATCGTTCTTCCGACATTAATGAGCGTTTGGATAGGGGTAAGCAGGGCCTTGGCGATTCGACCGGCTTCCGTGACAACGACCGCCACCAGTTTGCGCGCCGCTCGCCCGGTCTTGACGCCGGTTTGCACCAGCGCCCGCAATACGCCGACCTGTCTGGCTAAAGCGGCCAGCTCGGCCACTCCGGTCACGGCCGAAACTGCGATTTTCGCCAAGCCGTAGCCGGCCACGACAATGAGCACGATGTTGACGACGGCGGTGATGAATTTGCGGACGATGAACTCCGCCTGACGGCAATCGGTCAGGGGGCCTTCAATCGTCTTGAACTCTAACTTGAGATTCTCCAAGTATTGGTCCCACGCCTTCCCCGGACTCCCCACTGTATCGGCCAGGCCGCCGAAGAACTCTTTGACGGCCAGCCAGTTTTCGCTCCCGGCCGAGCCGCCGGAGACCAGATAGACCAATGACCAGATGAGATGCCAAACCGCGACGCCGATGTCCCAGAAGCCCTTGATGATGTCCCACGCCGCGGAGAGAATGCCGGTGACGACGCCGATGATGCCGCACGCTATCCATAGTTCCACGACCGTGCCCCATTCGGTGACGGAGGCGACTTTTTTGAGCCAGCTGCGTTTATCCACGTACGTGCCCAGCTTCACGCCCCCCATCATCCGCACGGCCTCATAGTCCAGCTGGTCCATGCTCTCCATCATGGCTTCGTCAAGTCTCTTGCCTCCCATGAGGTCGCTCAACGACGCCTGAACGAGTCCCCGGTAGCCTTCCGGCGTGGTCTGGAAGTTCCACACGATGGAGGTGCTGTCCGCATGACTCACGTACCCGCCGAGCAGCGAATTGATCTTTGAAGCCGTCCAGACGGCGGCGTAGAGGACGGCGTTCGGACCGCCGTTGGCGAAGAAGTGCTGGCGCAGACGTTCGGCGTCGAGGCGTTCCATGTCGTCAAAGAGCCACTCCGGCATTTCCGCCGTGCCCTTGCCAGCCACCGTTTGCAGTTGCTTAATCACGACCTCAAGCTGCGGCCCGCCGAACTCGGCCAGTGCCGTGTAGATTTCCGGGCTGTCCTCGTCGTCGACGTATTCTTTAACCTGATTCGCCGTGATTCGGGCCAAGTCCTCGACCACGCCGTTCTTGATGAGAAAGCGGCGCAGAGCCCTGCTGTCTTCGGCCGTCATGTCGCCGAAGAGCCAGTCAATCATGCCCTCGGCAGACATCCCCTGTGCCCCGGCTTGATTCTTAAGCCCTTGCATGATGGCGCGCGCCATCCCGGACTGCTTTTCAAACTGCGCCAGAATGCGGGCGCTGGCCCATCGAGTAGTGACGCCGGAGAGGTCTTCGATGATTGCCTTTACCGCTTCGTCGACCGCCGCGTTAACGGCAGTCGCGGCGTCTCCCTGTGCTTGACGCGCTACGTGCCGCTGAGCGCCGGTCTTGGCCGTCGCGCCGACCCCCATCGAGACGGCCAGGTCATTCGACACGCGATTCGCCACGGCTTCCGCCTCCCGTTCCAGCGGATCGCCGGGCTGGCTGATCACGTCGGCAGGCTGTAACGCGCTCCTGCCGTTCGTCTGCTGAATGGTATGAGTCAGCTCATGGGCTAACAGATGTTGCCCGCGCGGTGTGTCGGGTTGGTATTGCCCCTCGCCGAAGTAGATATCTTGGCCGACCGTGAAGGCTTGGGCGTTGACATCACGCGCGGCTCGGCCCGCCTGGGGACCGGTGTGGATGCGTACACCTCCGAGAGGGGCATCTAATGCGCCTTCCATCTGCCTGCGAGTGGCTACGGGCAGAGGTTCCCCGCCACCGGATTGCATAACCTCCCTCACGCTCAACGGCAGAGACGACCCGGCATCGGCGTCAGTGACTTGGCGTTGCGCTATCTGTCTTTTAGCCTGACACTCACCGCACTCCCCTCCCGCGCCCGCCCCCGCGCAGACACACTCGCGCTGAATCGTCGCGGGCGACGTTGACGCGCTCGGCACGTTGCTCGGGGCCGCCCACGTTCGAGGCGCGTTCGGGGCGAGCGCAAGGCTTACGCGCGCGTTGCCGACCGAGTGTTGCATGGACGCCGTCATGCGCGCGCGGCTGACCGCGCCGCGCGTGTGCGCGGGGGCGGTCAGCATATCCGCGGCCTGTGTGGGAGGCGGAGCGCCGTTTGAAGGGGCTTGCTGTGGGGAGGCGTGCGCGCGGCCGCTCGCCTTCCGCGGCGCGGGGATTCGTAACCCCGCCACCGGCGACGGCGACTCCTTGCCGGTAGTTTCGGTATGCGTCTTGACTTTCGACATTACGGCTCGGGCACGCGCGTGAACAGAATGTCTTCCTCGACCCAGCGGAAGAACGTGTCGCCGAACTCGCTCTGCGTGATCGGCTTGCCCGTCTTCTGGTACTCGCGCGCGACGCCGAGCACGAGGTGGCGGACGGTGATTTCGGGCTCGCCGCCGCCCGCCTCGTAGAGCGCGCGGAAGGCCGCCTCGACGACGACGTTGCTGACGCCGCCGCCGGGCAGGCTGAAACGTTCGGCGAGGCGGGCGATCTCTTCGTCGGGCGGGCGGCGCACGCCGGGCGGGAACATGCCGAGCCAGATGCGCGTGCGCGCGTCGGCCTCCGGGAAAGGGAATTCGACGAGGACGTGGATGCGGCGCATGAACGCCTCGTCGATGTTCTGCCGCAGGTTCGAGGCGATGATGACGACGCCCGTGTACTCCTCGACGCGCTGGAGCAGGTAGTTGACCTCCATGTTCGCCCACCTGTCTTGCCCCGTCTCGGTGCGGCTGCCGCGCTGGCCGAAGAGCGCCTCGCCCTCGTCGAAGAAGATGACGGCGTTGGCGTCCTCCGCCTCCTCGAAGACGCGGTTGAGGTTCTTCTCGGTCTCGCCGACGTACTTGCTGACGACGGCTGAGAGGTCAACCTTGTAGAGATCGACGCCCTGCTCCTGCGCGAGCAGGCCGGCGGCCATCGTCTTGCCCGTCCCCGAAGAGCCGGTGAAGAGTGCGATGAGCCCGCGCCCGAGGGTCAGGCGAGTCTCGAACTGCCCGCGCACGCGGTAGCGCTGGCCGATGCGGAAGCGAAGCTCGTCGAGCTGCCGCATGTTGTGCGGCGGCAGGATGAGGTCGTCGAAGTCGAGGCCGGAGCGCGGCTCGACGCGGCGCGCGAAGGCCGCCAGGCGGCGACCCGAATGCCTGCGGCAGCCCTCGTAAAGGTCGGCGACCCTGAGCGCGTTCTGCCGCGGGTCGCGCTGCGCGGCCAGTTCGCGCGCGGCGAGGACGGCGTCGGCAACCTGCCCGTCGGTCAACTGGAAGCCGTTGGCGAGCTGGTCGGCCAGCGCCGCGCGGTCGGGGGCAGGGGACTCGAACTCCTCGGCGGGCGGCAGCCGCGCCTCCCACACGCGCCGCCGCAGCTCGTAGCCCGGCGCGTTGAAGTCGAGCCGCATGAAGTGGCCCGCGCGGAAGCGCCCCGAAGGCTCCCAGACCGTCAGGGAGGCGAGGAACGTCGGCCCGCGCGAGTCCTCGGCCGACGCGACGAGGTACTCCCAGACGTGCGACGGCCGCCCCTCCTCAAGCAGTTGCTCGCAACCCGCCCAGTAGAGCGCCGCGCCGCGCAGAGTCGCCTCGCGGAACACGAGGTCAATGGCCGTCTCGTGACCCGACGGCGAACGCGCGGTCGCTGCCGCGTCGGCCACGAGCAGCGGCAGACCTACGGCCGTGCAGATCGCGCGCGCAACGTTCAGGCGGCCGTTCCCATAAGCGCCGTGCAGGAAGAAGGTCACACCGTGGCGCTCCTCGGCGCGTAGCGCCTCCCACCACCCGGCCGCCGCCCTGTACTTCGACAACTGCTCCGGCTCGACGCTCAACTCCTCCCACCGCACGCGCTCGCGATCCTCGCCGACGAAACCCGCGAGGCGGCTGTCGAGCGCGTCACCGCCGACGAGGAAAGCGGCGAGGCGGTCGTCGATGCGGACGGTGCGGACGGGGAGCGGCTCGTGCCCCGCGGCGTCGCCGCTCATGACGACGAGGTGCTTGGCGACGAGCGGGGCCGAGGCGGCGAAGAGGGCGCGCGCCTCCTCCGGGTCGGGCGCGACCCGGTAGAGGATTTGCAGCGCCAGCTCGACCGTCGGGCTCGCGCGCGAAACGTCGTCCTGAAGGTAGCCGAAGAGCCGCCGGTAGCGGCCGTCGAGTTCGGGCAGCAGGCAGACGAGCAGGATGTCGCGTTCGAGGTTTGTGAGGTTGAACAGCCGGCGCAGCACTTCGAGGCGCAGCGTGACTTCGGCCGGCGTCTGCGCGACGCGCTCCGCGATGCTCTCCGCCAGCACGTCGGCCGTGCGCCAGTAGTCGGCCACGGCGCTCTCGACCTCGGCCGGAATCGTGCCGGGCGGCGTGAAGAGTGTGCGCAGGTAGGCCGCCACCTCCTCTTCGGTGACGTTGACCATGCCCCAGAGGTATTCGGGCTTGCTCGCGCCGACGGTCATGCGCCAGCGCACGGTCAGCGCGCGTACGAGCTGGTCTATGCGGCGCAACTCGTCCCAGAGGTGTTCGTCGCTCGACGTGTACTCGCCCGCGCCAAGCTCCGGCATCGGCGGGGGCGGCGGCAGACGCGGCGGGGGCGGCGGCGTGGACGGGTGCAGGGGCGCGTCGTACGTCTCGGCGCTCGACTCGCCCGAAGACACGTCTTTCTTTCTCTTCTCCTCGTCGTGCTTGTTGCGCCTGAAGAAATTCATCACGCCCCCCGCAAGCGGAATCTCAGTCGCCTGCCGCCGAGCCACGGCACGCGCTCAAGCTCCGCCAGATAGCCTGCCGTCTCCAAGACCACGTCGAGCGGCGCGCGCTCCAACTCGACGGTCAGCGCGTCGCGTCCCGCGTACAGCCGCCCGCGCCTGCGTAGGAACTGCTCGACCAGATACGGCACGCCCGACGCGGAGAAGTTTCTGAGCCAGCGCGCCCATAATCTGAGCAGCGAACAGGTCGTGAGCGCGATTGACAGGTCGGTGCGAGCCGCCCCGAGCCGCCCGCCATCGAGCGCCGCCAGCGCCTCGCGCAGCGCCGCACGACCTGACTCGTGCAGGCTCGACAACTCTTCGCCCGCCGCGCCTGGCCCCACGCCGACGGCGGCCGCGTCTTCGACGGCGACACCCTCGCCGACGACGACGCGCGGGCGCACGCCGGACGCCGCCTCCCACGAGTCGAGCCACGCGGCCAGGATTCCCGAAGCCTCTTCGCGCTCGCCGACGACGCACCCCAGCGGCCAGAACAGCGCACCCTCATCCGCGGCGACGAGTGCCGCCTCGCCGCCTTCAAGCTCCACCTTGTAGACGTGCATCACGTCGGCGCGCAGCAAACGCTGCCCCGCCGCGACCTTCAGCAGCGCCCCCTGAAGTCGCTCGCCGCACGCCTCGTCCGAAGCCCACGCTTCGCGCAGCTCGTCGAGCGACAGCGGCCCGTCGAGCCCCGCGAGCAGGCAGAGCCCTTCGTCCAGAGACCCGACCGCCGTCGCCGCCTCCGCGCCGAACAGACGTAGCCCGAGCGCGGCAATCAGCTTCGCGGTCGTCGTCAGACGCGCGGCCGGCTCGTGCCCTTCGCCCGTCACGGCGGCGCGCACGCCCCCCGTCTCCGAGTCAAGTGAGTTGAGCCGCGCGTCGAAAATCGCGCGCAGAAGGAGCGACGCCCCCGCGCACGCACTCTCGACGCCGACGCCTTCGTGCGCCCGAGTCTGCTTCCAGCCGTCGTCGAGTTTTTCGAGCAGCGCCACCGCGGGCTCGCCCAGTGCCGCGACGAAATGGATGGCGGCGGCCGCGCCCGCGTGCCTCTCCGCCGTACTTGCGCGTCCTTCTTCTGCGACGGCGTGCAGCGCGCCCTCGGCGTCACCCTGCCGGAGGCTGCGCGCTAGCGCCTCGGGGCGAGCCGCGTCGAGCAGCAACTGCCTCACCGCCAGCAGATGTTGAATGGTCGTTTTCGCCGCGGCGTCGTCGGCCCAACGCGGCTCGCGGCCGACGAGCGCCGCGTAGAGCCGCAGCGCGCCGGCGTAGAGATCATCGCCCGCGCCGCCCGTGCCCGGTCGCGCGCCTTCGCCGACGACCGCGTCGAGCGCCCTGAGCAGTTCGCGCTGGCGCGGAGTCGCCCCGAGGCGCGCGGGCAGGCGCGCCGCCTCCCGCGAGCCGCCGTGCAACTCAACCAGCGCGCCCTTCAGCCACCCGGCGTCGAGCCAGTCGTACTTTGCGAGCGCGCGCTCGAAGGTCTCAGGGAGGCCGACGGCCGTCTTGCGGCTGAGCAGCCCTCGCCTATCGAAGAAGAGCAGAACGTCGAAGAGTGCGACGGCCAGGGCGCGCGGGTCGCGCCAGTCGGGCGCGGGCGGCGAGGTTTGAAGATAGACTTCCAAAAGCTCCTCGCCCACACGATTGCGTCCCCACGCGCCGAAGTCTTCGACGAGCGCGAGGGCAAGCGCGTAGAGCGGGCGAACCGATTCGGCCCCGCCGCCGGGCGCTTCCACGGCGTGCGTTCCGCCGTCGAACACTTCGTCGGTGGGTGCTTCGTCGTGCGGGGCGCCTTCCCAGAGTTCGCGCCGCGTGCTCGAATCGAGCGAGTCGAGCGCGGGGCCGAGCGCGCCTGCCTCGCCGAGTCGCGCGAGTATGTGGGCGAGGCGCCGGCGGTTGTCGAGCAGCACGCGGCGCAGCGTCGCCGGCGCCGTGTCGGCGCGCAGAGGTGCGAAGGCCGAGAAGTACCAGCGTCCCCAGGCGTCGCTGTTCAGCAGCGCCGCGACGAACTGCGCGACGTAGTCGGCCTGCGAGTCGAAGCGCACGAGGTTCGTGCCGTCTTCGGAGGTGAGGGCGCGCACGACCGCGCCCGCCAATTGCTCGCCCCAGCGGTTCGCGACGCGCGTGTCGGTCGTCGTCTCGCCGAGCGTCAGGCCGACGCGCGCGCGCACGCGCCGGAGGACGTAGACCGTCTCTTCGCCGCCGAGCGCGGCCTCCAATGAGTCGGAGAAGGTCGCCGCCAGTCGCTCGCGCTTGATGGCTTCGAGCCGCGCCGTCAACGCCCGCGCGCCTTCGCCCCGCGCGCCGAACACGCGGTAGCGGCTGTGTAGGTGAGCGACGCGACCGTCCACTGGCCTCCCCTCTGAACCTTCCCGCGCGCGCTGGGCTTACGGCTCGACGATGAGCTTGAGTGCCTTGCTGAGTTCGTCGGCGAGCGCCGGTTGGCTCGCCCTGACGCGCTCGACGAAATGGTCGCGGAACGACGAATCTTCCGCGAGGCGGCGCGTTAAGGCTTCCATGCTGTCCGCGTCCGCGGCGGTGGCTGAACTGCTAAAGGCTATGGCCCGCCTGTCCGTGCCGCTGCCGCTGAGCGCCGCGAGCATCGCCCCGCCGGCGACGCCGCTCCCGATGGTGCCGGCTAAGTAGGCGCGCGCCGACGAGGACGCTCGCGCCGAGGCACGTTCCTGCGTTTCGATGAGCTGGCCGATGACGACGAGGTTGCCGTGGACAGTGACGGTGCAGTCGTCCGTGATGGTGAGGCACGGGTGGAAATCTTCGGTCTCGTTGCCGGCCTCGTCCGGCCCCTTGAACCACGAGCCGATGACGACCCGGTTGCTCCCGGCGCCAGCGGCGGTGGCGGCGCGCGCCATCTCGATCCGAAGCTCGTGTGCGCCCTCGCCGTTGTCGAGGTGGTAGACGCTCCACGGCGGGAGGTCGGGGTCGCGCGCCGTCCCCGCCTGAAACTCGATGGCGCCGCCCGCCATCGTCAGGTTGCCGTAGAGCGTCGCGTCGCGCCGCACTTCGAGGTCGCCGCTCTTGTCAATGCTCAACAGCGGGCGCGGCGGCCGCTCGCCGGCCTCCTGAGCTTCGGGGATGAAGACGGCGAAGCGGCGCGAGTCGTCGGCAAGCTCCGCGCCGACCTGCACGCGCGCGCGCCCGGAAGGAGCGGCCACCTCCTCGCCGACGAGCCCGATATAAGGGCGGTCGTCCGACTTGATGGTGAAGGGCTGCTTCTGGTTCGAGCGGTCGTAGACGACCTGGCCGAGGAAGACGGGCCAGTCGTTGACGGGGTCGTCGGGCGGCGTGCGGACGGGCGAGAAATCGAGGTCGGGGCGGGGGACGCTCTCGGGCTGGCGGCGGACGAGGAAGTCCGGGTCGGGGCGTTCGAGCTGGACGCGCGCCGTCTCCTGCCAGCGGTAGAAGGAGGCGCCGCCGCGCGCCGAGTCCCCGCAGCCGGCGTAGCCCGCGGGCGGCTCGTCGCTGCCGCTGCGCTCGTAGACGAGCCAGACGTCAAGCTCGTCGCTCACCTTTTCCGAGAAGGTGTTCGACGAGAGCGGCTGCCGCTGCGGCAGAATCAGCTCGCGCCCGTAGCCGTCCACGGCCATACCCGGTTGGACGTAGAGGTTGCCGCCCTCTTCGGCGACCACCTCAAGCCCGGTGACGATGCCCCAGGTGTGGTGCGAGATGTTGTGGCGGCGGCGCATCGCGACGTGGTAGTCCTGCTCGTCGGCGAAGTCCGCGGGGCGTAGGTATTGGCGTTCGTAGTAGTGGACGCGTGTGACCTGTCTGTCGCTCATCTCGTCGTGTCACCCCCTTCGTCTGGCCCGTCTAACCCTGCGGCACGATGACCCGGACGGTCGCCTCCGCCGTCGCCGTCAGCACGTTCGACATGGCTCCAAGGCCGACGACGGTGACGACGAGTTTGATGTCGCCGGCGACTGAGCCCGGTTCAAAGATAAAGAAGTCTGCGGGTTGGGAGAGGTCGGGTCTTGGCGGGAATCTCCTCGGCGTCGCGCCCGCGGCGAGGCTGAAGGGTGCGGCGGGATAAGTCCGCCGCGTGGTCGCGCCGTTGAAGGTCAGGCTCTCGTAGACCAGCAGGCCGGCGATCAGGTTCTCCCCGGCGTTGAGCACGTTGATGGCATAGACCAGCTTCTCATTCGTCACCATCGCCCGCACGTTGCCGTCCGGGGTCTCGAGCTCCGTCAGCGGTCGCGGGGGGTTGTCCCCGTCCTGCCTCTGAACCGTGAGTTCGAGCTGAAGCTCAACCGGCACGTCTGCCGGCGTACTGCTGACAATCCCGCCCACCGCGGCCGCTGACTTGACGAACTGGTTGACCAACTCGGCGCCGAAGCGCGGGTCTGAAGGGTCGGCCTTGATGGGGGCTTCGATGACCCGGCCCCTGACTTCGAGGTTGCCCGCGACCGTGACGAGGCAGTCGGCCGTCAGCGAGAGGCAGGCGTGGAACTCGTCCTTCGCGTCGCACGAGCCGACCGTCAGCCTGTAGAGCGCGGGGTCGCCCTTGTCGCCGGGGTTGCCCATCTCGAAGCGGAGCTGTCGGATGCTCCGGGCGTCCTTCGTGACCGAGGTGCGATAAACCTGCCAGGGCGCGGCCGCCTTCGGCGTCGCGGCGAGCGGGCGGAAGTTGACGGCGCGCGCCGCCCCCTTAACCTCCTCACGCGCCGCTCCGCGTCGGCACTCGGGCGGGAGGTCGGGCGGGAGCGGCCCGCCCGCGTCTTTATTCTCGTGCAGGATGAGCTGGCCGCCGAGCGTCGTGTTGCCGCGCACGACCGTCTTCCCCTCGCGGTCGAGCGCGAGGCGTTCGACGAAGGCGCCCGCGTCGTCCGCGACGGAGACGGCGAAGCGGCGCGCGTCGCCCGCCGCCTCGCTCCCCACCTGCACGCGCGCGCGCCCCGACGCGGCCGTCAACATCTCGCCCCGCAGCCCCGCGTAGGGGCGCGTCGCGCGCGGGATTTCGTAGCGCACCGTCCCGCCGGCCGAGACACGCGCGACCCGGCCGAGGTAGACGGGCCACACACGCGCCGCGTCGTCGGGCGGCGTCCGGTGGGGACGGAAGCCGAGGTCGTCAGTGGGGACTTCGGCGGGCACGCGCGGGTCTACCACCTGCGCGGGATTGACGAAGTCTGCGGGGCGAACGCGCGTCAGGCGCAGGCGCGACACCTCGCGCCTGCGGTCGGAGAAACCCGGCCCGCAGGCGCGGCGTCCGCGCTGCGTCGTCAACGCTCCCTCGTAGTCGTAGACGAGCCACACGTCGAGCATCTCGCTGTGCAGCCGGTCGAAGGCGTCGGGCGGGAGCGCGAGCTGTTCGTCCACGAACAGCTCGCGCCCGTAGCCGTCAACGGCCACGCCCGCCTCGACCGAGAGCCCGCCCGCCTGCGTCAGCCTCAGCCCGAGCCCGCGGACGATGCCCCAGATGTGGTGCCCCGTGTTGTGGCGGCGGCGCATCGAGACGCGGTAGTCCTGCTCCGCGACGAGGTCTGCGGCGCGCAGCACCTGGCGCTCGCGGAAGCGGACGCGCGTGGCCCCGGCGACGGGCTCGGCCGCCTCTACCGGGCTAGCTTTTTGGCACTTTCTATCCACTCTTTGACCTGTTCCTCTCCGACTCCGGTGATCTCTTTGGTGAGTTCTTTCAGGCGCTCGACCGGCGTCTCCGCAAGCTGCGCGAAGGTGCTTATGCCGGCCTCGCGCAGCTTCTGCGCCGTAATCGGGCCGATGCGCGGGATAACTGTGAAGTCGTCCTCACGTGAGGCGGCCCGTCGCGGTAGCGGGAGGAGCTGCGAGTTCGCGGGGACTGGCGGGGTCGCTCCCCGAGGCACGAGCCACAACTCAAACCTATATTCATTCAGGGTTGGGTCCTCGAAGATGACGATTCTCACCACGATGCGTCCGGAATCAATGCCCCGCCTATTGACGAGATAGTCCCTCGCACGGCTTGCACGCTGGTCGATGGTGCCTTTAGTGCCGTCGCCGTTACCGAAGTGGTAGACGATAACGTGGCCTTCGGCTGTCGGGTCGTTCTGCAACTCGATGGCGAAAATGTCGAGACGCGCATTCTCAGTGGCGAACCTTTCCTGTAACTCGTCAGAGAAAATATCCTCACTCCCAAGAGTCCCAATAAAAGGGTCGGGGAAATCGTCAATCTTGCGCGCCTGCGGGGCGATGACGTTGGTGCTGAGCCTGCCCGTGGTGTTGCAGCGCGGGTCGTAGCCACTGACTTCGACCGTGGCCGTGATCTGGTGGCCGGGAGGTACCCCCGACGAGTCCACCCCGATGCTCGGCGTGCCCTGACCGCTGGCGATGGTGCCGCGGGACGCCGACCAGTTATAGCCGACCGTCGTGACAGGTGTGGCGCCCGTCACCCTGACCGTGAATTGGACTATGTCTCCGACCGGGACGCTGTTTGGAGCGTCCATCGTGATTGTCGGGCACGCGGGCTCTTCGGGCGCGGCCTCGACGGTGGCCGCAATGCTCCGCGTGGTATCGCACGTCTGGTCGTAGCCGCCGACTCTAACCCTGACCGTGACTGGCGTGTTGGGCGCAAGCCCGGCGGGGTCAAAGGTGATCGAATTGGTGCCCTGGCCGCTGATGGCTCCGGCCGAAACCTCCCAGTTGTAGGTCGGCGTTACGTTCGGGTCGCCGCCGGTCACGTCGGCCCAGAACGGGTTCGGCTGCCCGGCCCTGAGGGAAATCGAACCGGTCAAACGGATGTCCGGGCACAGGGGCGGCGGCGTCGTGCCGGTGGCCGTGCAGAAGCCGACGACGCGCTGCCCGAGCGGCCCGTCCGTGAAGGTGTAGGCGATGCGCTCCTCGCCGCACTTGACGAAGAGGTCGCAGCGCAGCGCCTTCAGGAGGTCGGCGGGCGTGGCGGGCGTCCTGAACTCTTCCCGCCTCACGCGCACGCCGAGGTCGGCGAGCATCGTGCAGACCTCGTCCCAGCGGTGCCAGATGGCGCGGCCGACGTTGACGTAACCGAGCGGGGCGGGCCAGCAGTCGGGCTGAACGGGACGGCGGAACGGCGGGTAAGGGTCGATGGCCGTGATGCAGAAGCGCTCGACGCCGTTGCGCTCGCGCTTCTCAAGCCAGACGCGCGCGAGCGGCACGCCCACGTCCGTCTCGCATTCGAAGCAGGCGCAGTTGAGGTAGGCGGTGCGACAGTCGCGCACCATCTGGAAGAGCAGCTCGGTCTGCACGCGGGGGCTGGCGAGTTCCGTTTCGGTGAGCCCGCAAATCTCGTCCTGCAGGCCGCAGAAGTACCGCATCGGGTGGGCCGCGAGCCAGTCGAGCAGGTAGCGGCGCACCTCCGCGCCGGTGAGGTTCGGCTTAAAGTTGACGAGCACGTCGAGGCACTTCTCGTAACCCTCGTGCCAACGCTTGGCGCGCTCGCTGACCGGGTCGTCGTTGAGCGCGCCGAGCTTCCAAAAGAGTTCGTACGACTCGCGCGTGCGGCTGTACTCGCACGCGGCCACCTCACGGCAGGCGCTGCGGCCGAGCGCCGTCGCCGGCTCCGAGGGCTTCTCGGCGTAGCGTATGTAGATGTCTACTATCTTGACGTTCTCAATCGCGTCGGGCCGGTGGACTCCGCCGGAGGCCGCGTCGACCGCATGCGGGTTGGCCTTACGGAAATCCTTCAGGGCGGTCTGCCGCGCCCCCGCGCCCGGCACGCCGGCGAGCCCGAGCGCGCCGTAGCCTGCGAGCGCGCCGTACTTCTCCTCGACGGCGCTGCGCAGGTCGGCACACGGGTCTTCCTCGTCGCGGCAGGCGGCCGAGAGGTCGAGCGTCGCCTCCGAGCAGACGATGATGTCGTCGCCGCAGCAGTTGACGGCGTAGCCCGGCGTGACGACAACGCTGTCGCACTTGCCCGGCGCGCAGCGCACGTCGAGCCCGCAGACGACGCCCCAGCCATCGCGGTAGCGCACGAGCCCCGTCTTGTCGCGCGTCCAGTTGACGAGCGCCGTCAAGTCCTGGTCGGTGAGGAGTTGCCCGCAGAAGAAGCGCGGCTGCACGAGGCAGTCGAGGCCGCAGCACGTCTCCTCGCCCCCGCCGCAGTCGCAAGGGTGCGCCCCGTTCTTCTTACTCGGCACGGTCAGCGTCGTCGTTGCCATCTCCCTCGTCCTCCTTCCGATAGACCACGTGGAACCAGCTCTCGAACGTGCCGCCGGGGACGCCGTTGCCCGTCGGCAACAGGCCGCGCAGGAAGTTGCCGTCCACGGGGTTGCCGTGGCAGTCGAGAATGAAATCGCACTTGAGCCGGACGTACACGGTGTTGCCGACGATGGTCTCGCCGCGGCGGTCGGCGCGCAGCTCGCCGCGGCGGTCGCCGCGGTAGGCCGGTCGGATGTAGTCGGGATCGATAGTGAAGACGGCGCGGCAGTCGTCTTCAAGCGCGGGCGGGCTGTCGGCGTCGTAGGGCAGGAACTCCACGTCGCGCTGGATGCCGCCGTACTCAACGACGAAGGTCAGTGGGCTGACGCCGGTCGCGTCGCCGTCGGCCTCGCGCAGCTTGCGGTCGAAGAGGACTTCGAGCCGGCCGCCCATCCGTTCGTTCAACTCTTCGAGCGTCACCTCGCCGCCGTGCGGCCAGTTGACGTGGACGACGTGTGTGAGCAGGTCGGGCGGCGTCGGCAGGTAGCGACGCCCGCGGCGTCGGATGCGGAAGCCCGCCGAAGGGTCGTCCGTGTTGACCTCGATGTAGGCGAGCGGCACATACTCGCCGCAGGGGCAGACGGGCTCGATGCACGTCCCGCCGGGGCCGGGCAGTTCGTCGCCGCAGTCGTCGCGGCAGGGCGCTTCGGGGTCGCCGCCGGGGGTGCGCCAGCAATCCCCCTGCACGTCTTCGAGCTTGACGACGACGATTTCGGCGCGCTCGCGCACGCGGTTGGCCTCGACGCGCGCGGGGTCGCACGCGCCCTCGCTGTAGAGCGCAGGCACGCGCTCTATCTCGTCCTCCGTGTAGCGGAGCGCGAGCAGGAAAGGCTCGGCCAATACTTCGTCGCCGCCCGTGCCGCCTTCGCCCCCCGATGCTTCGCCGTGGCCCTCTGTGCCCTCGCCGTACGAGCGCGACTGTTGGCCGCCCTCGTCCTCTTCCGCCGCGCGGGGCGGCAGCGGCAGCTCGAAGGCCGTCGCCTGCTCGATGATCAGCTCGCGGCCGCAGCAGTCGAGCGCGACGCCCGGGTGCACGACGACCCAGCGGCGCGCGCACTCCGAGTCGGGGTTGCGCCGGTAGTCCGGGTGGTGCGTGACCTTGAGGCCACAGACGATGCCCCAGCCGTGGAGCAGGTGGTTGTGCAGGCGGTGGCGGCTCAGGAAGTAGGTCTGCTCGTCCTGAAAATCGCGCGCGGCCATGTACTTGCCTGTAAAGTAGCGGTTGCGCTCGGCGGCGATGTAGCCGCACTCGCCCTGCCCGCAACGGCAATCGTCCTCGTGCCCTTTTGAACGCATCGTCCGTCTCCTCCGACTCACGTCAAGACTGTCCCAAGGCCGGCGCGCGTCCCGCGCCCGACCCGTAGCGTGGGCCGGTCTGCGGCCTGCGCGGCCAGGATCATGTCGTAGCCCAAGCGGCCCGCGGGCGGCCGGCTCGGCGGCGTGTCGGCGTCGTGGCGACACGCGAGCCTCGCCCGCGGGTGCGCCCCGACGACCGTGTCTATCCCGACCGTTGACTGGAGCCCGACGCGGAAGCGCGGCTCGACGAGGCAAAGGTCGAAACTGGTGTGCGCCGGCTTCTCGGCGTTGAGGGCGCGGCGCACCATCTCCTCGTCCCTTGCCGTGCGCACCCATGCCGAAGGGACGAAGACGCGGAAGCGGTGCGCGAATTCGTGGAAGAGGTCGCGCTCCGGGTCGCCCGTCGAGACCAGCCGCGTCTCGCCCTCGCGCGCGAACTCGCCGAGCCGCAAGCGGCCGACCGCGCTCTGACTCCAGAGCGGCGCGCCGACTGAGAGCGCCGCCCCGTCGCCGCAGCCGAGCGTCATCCGCTGGCGCTCGCGGAAGCCCTCGACGACCTGCGGGTACTCGCCCTGCTGCTCGTGGCTCAGCCCCGTGATGTTCTCAAGGTAGACGCGTAGGAACCTGCGCAGCCCCTCGGCCGTCCCACGCCGCGCCGCCGAACTCGGCTCGACCTCCGACAGGCACTCGTCGTTCGCGCCCGAAACCTTCCACCTGCCGAAGTAGATTCCGGCGGCGGCTTCGAGCAGCCGCCGCTTCTGCTCAGATTTCCAGGTGCCTTCAAGCGGCAGCGCGAACCAACTCGCCAGCCATTCGAGCGCCTTCCCGCCCGGCACCGCCTTCGCATTGAAGAGCGCCAACGAGTCCTCGTCGGCCGGCACCGCCTTCGGATCGAAGAGCGCCGCCGAGTCATCAATGCGCCGCTCCAACTCGTCCCACTCGGTCTGGAAGATCGAGAGGAAGCGTTCGAGGAAGTGCCGCGTCTCCTCGTCGGACGAGTAGACGGCCGGCAGGTACGCGAGGTAAGACTGGCGCGGGTAATGGATGCGCGCCGACTTTACCGACGGCGTCCCGTAGCCGTCGCCGGTCAGCCGAATCTTCAGCCAGAGGAACTGCCCTTCGTGACTTTGCACGAGGAACTCGTGAGGGACGCCTGTCGGCTCGTCCGCGCACGGCTCTCGCACAGCTCCCCCTTTCGGCTTCGCGCGCGGTGGGCGCGCGAGCCTTCCGGCCGCCTCGTGGCTCTTGCTCCACAGACTTTCGGGACGCGCGCGCACCTCGTCGTCGGTCAGCTTCTGCGCGTCCGTGTAGGTGTAGACTTCGAGGCGCGTCCCCGCGGGCAGCGCGCCGACCCCAAGCTCGACGCGGTGCCACTGGCAGCGGTAAATCTCGCTGTCGAGCGCCTCGCTCAACCACTCGCCCTTGGCCGCGTAGAGCCTCGGCCCCGCGTGGCGCTCCGCGGGGAGGCGCACGCGCCGACCCTCCCGGTCGAAGACGAGCCCGCCGGGCGGCTTCGACGCGCAGGCTCCGAGCGGCGACTCGGCCGCCGGCGGGTCGCAGGGCGCGCGCCGGTCGCACGCGCGCATGAGCCCTTCGGGCAGGCAGAAGCGCCAGGGCTCCTTCTCGCCGTCGCCCGATAGGCGCAGCGGCGGCGGCTCGAAGCTCTCGCGCACGTCGCCCGCATCCGTCAACGTCTCCTTGAAACGCCCGCCCGCGTCATAGACCCTGAGCCTCCGCTTCCCGGCGTCGAGCAGATAGACGAGCCCTTCCGTGTCCACCGCTACGCGCGACCAGAGCCCGCGTGCGTTGCGCTCGTCAATCAGAAGCCGGAGCGTGTCCGTCCCCGGCCGGTGCGTGTAGACGCGCGCGCGGCGGCGGTCGAGGATGTGCGCAAGACCGCCGCGCGCGGCCACGTCAACGGGCTCCCACGCGTCCGGGTCGTCGGCGCGCGTGCGTCGGCCGCGCGCGTCCAGAGGCCCGAAGACGTGGCGCACGGCCAGCGTCCCCAATGCGAAGACCTGCACGCGGCGGTTGCCGCGGTCGGCGACGTAGAGGCTGTGGCCGGCGACGGCGATGGCCGAGGCGTCGCGGAACTGCCGCACGTCCGAGCCCTGCTCGGCGCCGACGGCCGCGAGCGCGACGAACTCACGCCACTCGGGGTCGAAGCGACGCACGCCCGCCAGCTCGCGCCCGAGGATGTAGAACGTGCCCTCGTCGTCCAACGCCACCCGCGCCGGCAGGACGAGGCCGCCGAGGCTGTCGTCCTGGCTCGTCAGCGCGAGCGGCCCCGCCGGGTCGGCGTCGAGGCGCAGCCCCCCCCGCGCGCTCACGCTCACGCCGTCGGACGAGGCCGTGCGCCAGCCGGTGCGCCCGTCGAGCAGGAATGATTTGGGGCCTTTTGGTCGCATGTCGAAAAGCCGAGTCGTTACAAGTTGACCGCGGGCACGACGACGATCTCGTGTTCGGCGACGCCGTAGACGAGGCCGTCGGGGCCGACCTTCACCGCCTTGTCTCTCTCGTGCGGACGGCCGTCAACCGTGACGGCGAGGTAAGAGACCGAGACGACATCCTTCACGTCGAGGATGACGTTGAAGAGGTTCGTCGGGAAGAACTCGCGCCCGAAGTCCCACCCGGGCTTCGCGCCGCCCTGCGCGTCGGGACACTTGGAGGCGGGCTTGGAGTCGTCGTCGGACTGCTTGCGCCCGAGCGGGTCGAGGTACTCGTTGATGGCCGCGGCCACGTCGAGCGCGACCGTGTCGAAGGCCGCGTAGGGCTGCGCCGCGACCTGCGCCTCGACCTTGACGGCCTGATACTCCGGCCCTTTGACGTAAATCTCGGCCGTGAGCGGGCGGCGCTTGTCGAGGTACTGGCAGACGCGCCGCAGCAGGTCGGCCGAAGGCTTCGGCGCGGGGTCTTCGATGTCGGCCTCGGGGACGACGACGACGGTCACGGCGCCGGGGACTTCGACGCCGGGGTGATCGGGGTGCATGAGCGAGATGGCCGTCGCCTTGCAGACCTCGCCCGCCTCGGCCGCGAGTGCCGCGAAGTCGTCGCCCGTGATGGCGCGGTCGCGGCTGCGCAGGAGCCGGGGCGCACGCTCCCTCAGCGTCTCGACCTTCTGCTCGTCGCGCCCGCCCGTCGCGGGACGCTCGTTCGTCACCTTCTCGACGCCGACGAGCGACGAGACGATTGACGTGACGAGCCCCGAGGGGACGTTACCCGCCCCTCCGCCGCCCGCAAGGTATTGTCGCGCGATGATGTCGACGCCCGCGGGTGGGATGAGGCCGCGTGCCCCGTCGCCGAAGCGTATCTCGCCGGTCGTCGCGCTCAGCGTGTAGTGCCGGCTCTCGGGGCCGGAGGCGAGGAAGTCGTCCACGCGTTGCCAAGTCTGCGACTCGACGTTGTCCTGCTCGACGACGAGTTCGAGCGAGTCGGGCTGCACGGGCCTCTGCCGCAGTGTGAAGAACTGTTCGGGGGTGCCATCACTCTTGCCGGGGAAGCCGTTGCTCTTGCCGACGAACTCGTCGCGCACGGTCGAGAGGTTTTCGGCCTCGACCGTGTTGGGGCGTATGAAGTCCACGACCGGGGGCTGACCCGCGGGGTAAGTGCCGGAGGCGAGGCGCACACGCAGCCAGTAGCGCGGCTCGGCCACCTTCTCTACAACGGTCGGCTCAACCTCCTTCGGCCCTTCGACCAAGATGTAGCCCTCGCGCGTGAAGGCGACGCTCTCGTCCTTGTAGACACTCAACCGCCGCCAGCGCGGTGCTTTGTCAGAGGGGAGGTACTCCCAGACGAGCGTGACGGGCGGGGCGGGGGCCTGCGCGACCTCTCGGCAACTGACGGGCCTGCCGGCCTGCGACGCCGGAGGTAGAAAGACGCGGAAGCGCATCTCCTGCGGGAAGGGGCGCGACGGCGGCGGGCGGGGCGGAGTGAAGCCGAGGTAGAGCGCGCTGCCTGACTGCGGGAGCCAGCCGAAGGGCGGGAAGGTCGTGCCGGGGGTGTTGTTCGCTTCGGTCAGCACGGTGAAGGCGGCGCCGTCGAAGACCTGCACGTCGGTGAGCGGAACTCTGATCAGGTCGAGCCCTTCACGCGTCTCGAAGACAACGGAGCTGCCTTCGGGCGACTGCGCCTGAATCTGCGCGCGGCGCGGGACGGACTCGACCGCCGCGCCGGCCACAGCCGTGAACGTCAGGTGCGCGGTGGCCGGCTGCGCGGGCTGTAGCTCCATGCCGAGCAGTTGCAGGAACTTGATGTAGTTGCGATCCGGCACGCGGTTCATCTGGTAGAGCATCATCTCGGTGAGCCACGCGAAGAGCTGGACGAGCGTGATGCCTGGGTCGCTCTCGTTGAAGTCCGTCCACTGGGGCGTGTAGCGCGGGATGCGCAGCTCCGCCTCGCGCAGGAGGTCTTCAAACTTCCGTGTGTCGAGTTGTGGCGCTTCGAGTGGCACGCTTGCGGCCTCCTCAGCCGGCTCCCTCGTTGATGAAGAAGGGGTAGACGAGATTGTAGAAGGCGTTGTTGGAGCGGACGCGGTAATCGACCCGGATGAGCATGTAGTTGCGCGCCTCCGGTTCGGTCTCGACGCGCACGTCCGTCACGTCGATCCGCGGCTCCCAGCGGACGAGCGCCTCGCGCACGCGCGTCTGCACGAGCCCGCGCAACGCCGCCGTGTTCGGCTCGAAGACGAGGTCGTGGATGCCGCAGCCGAAGTCGGGGCGCATCTGTCGTTCGCCGGGCGCGGTGCTCATGATGAGCCAGATGCTCTGGCGTATCTTCTCCTCGCCGCCCGAGAACGAGAGTCGGCCGCCCGGCCCGGGCCTGACGGGGAAGCTCCAACCCCGCCCAATGAAATCTCGCTCCATCCGCCGTCCGCTCCTCTCATCCGCTTCCGCGCCGACTTCAGCCGATCATCACCGTGCCCGTCGCGACGACGGTTCCGACGGGGAGGTCTACCGGGTCGTTGCAGGTCAGCGCGGTGTCGCCGTTGCGCGCCGCCGCCTTGTTGTTGATAAAGACGGTGGCGCTGCCGGTGCTGATCTGCGCCCTGTTCTTGGGCGGGTTGACGAACGAGCCGCCCTGCGGGATGTGCGGCGGTGTGTTCGTCGCCGTGCTGTTGAGCGTCGCCGCCGGCCGCGACTCAATATTCACGTCGCTGCTCAGGGAGCCGTCGATGATGCCGCTGAACGGGTGCGGGACGGGGATGGGCGAAGAAGGCCCGGGCGGCTGAATCAGGTGTGTGTCAGTCGCCGTCACGCGGTCGCCCTGCTTGGCTGCGGGTTGCCCCATCGTCGTCGCCTCCTCAGTTGATGTTGACGGTCGCGCCCTTGATCGTCATCGTCCCCGACGCCTGGAGCGTCATGTTGCCGCTGGCCTTGATCTCGACGGTCGTCGCGTCCACCTTGACCGTCCCGCTCCCGGCCTTCACCTCCACGTCGCCAGAGTCGCAGGTGACTTGAATCTTCTGGTTGGCGCTGTCGAGGACGACCTTGCGCTTGCCGTCGCTCGCGATGATCTCGATCTTCTCCTTGCCCTGCGTGTCGTCGAAGATGAGCAGGTGCGCGCTGCGCGACTTGATGACGCGGATATCGTTCTTCGCGGACTGCACGCCCTCGTCGGGCGGCGTGTCGGTCTGGCTCCACAGCGAGCCGAGGACGTAGGGGCGGCGCACGTCGCCCAGCTCGAAGGCGACCAGCACCTCGTCGCCGACCTCGGGGCGGAAGAACTGCCCGCGATCTTTGCCCGCCATCGGCGTGACGAGCCGCGCCCAGTCGCTCTCCTGGTCGGCGAGCGTGGGGTACTTCACCTTGACGCGCCCGAGCTTCTCCGGGTCATTGAGGTCGGTCACGAGGCCGATGATGATGCCGTTGACCTGCTGTCCGCCCATTGCGTCCTCACCCCCTTTAAAGTTCCTCGCGGCGACACTCGAACTGCGTGGTGTAGCCGGCGTCGGTGATGGAGTGTGTCGTGCCCGTCAGGAAGTAGCGTCCGCTGAAGCGGTCGCCCATGCCGTCGATCATGACGACGCCCCCGGCGCGCAGGTCGGGCAGGCCGACGACCGTGCCGCGCCCCTTAAGCATCTCCTTGGCAATCTGTTCGAGCGTCTCGACGGCGAGCTTCTTGGCCTCGTTGAGGCTGTTCACGGGGCGGTCGGCGATGATCTCCTCACGGTCGCCGAACGACTGCTCGACGGCCCCCTGCCGCCCCTTCGACCCGACGCCCTTCGTCCGCAGCTCCTTGCGCGTGGCCGTGTACTTAATCCGCTCCTTCTTCTTGTTGTCCCAGCCGAAGACCGTCACCTTGCCGACCTGCATGGCCGTCGAAAGTTCGGGTTGGAACTCGACGAGCGATTTGCCGAAGGAGAGCTGGTAGGTGACGCGCTTGACGCCGTCCGACTTGCCGAAGTAGAGCTTGCTCTCGCCCGCCGTGTCGTTCTCCGAAGACTCCTTGACGAAGATGTCGTAGCCGACGCGGCGCGCGCGCTCCATCAGGAAGATGATGTCGTACTTGTTGTCCTGGAGGACGTAGTCGTAGCGCTCCTCCTTCTCGAGCGGGTTGGTCTCGACCGTGACGCCGAGCTTCTCCTTGAGCCGCTTACCGACCTCCTGAGCGATGCTGCTGTCGGTCTGCCTGACGTAGGTGTGCGACTCCTGCTTCGTGCGCATGCGGTGGATCAGGTTGAGCCCGCTGATGGCGAGCGTCGGCTGCCCCGTCGCCGGGAAGTTCGGGCGCAGCGACGTGATCTCGCCCTTAATCATCAGCCGGAGCTTGTCCTTGCCGAAGTAGCCCATCCAGAGTTCGATCTCCTTGCCGGGGTCGAAGATGGTGTCGTCGATGTACTTGAAGGAGCGCTTCTCGGCGTCCCAGTTGTTGATGGTGATCTCGAACGAGTCCACCTCCTGCAAGCTGTCTTTGTAGCTGACCTGGACGATGTCGCGCACGACGTCCTTGTCGAGCAGGCGGCCGCGCAGCTTCACCTCGAAGGCGGGAACGTAGAACTCCTGCCCCTGATAGATCGGGATGGCTGTCGTGTCGGTGCTCATCTCTTCACCGCGGGCGAGCCAAACACGTCGGCCGGGGGAATCTCCAGCACCGTGCCGGGTTCGGGTCGGCGCGGGTTGGAGACGAGGTTGGGGTTGGCGTCGGCGATGCGCCGCCACTCACCGGGGTCGCCGTACTCCTTCGCGGCGATGCTGTTGAGCGTGTCGCCGCGCCCCACGACGTGCTGCTTCGTCTGGTCGGACGACTGTAGGTTAAGCTCGCGGAGCTGATCCTCAAGCGTCTTGTACTCGCGGAATGCGACGGAGAGCGTCGCGCGCAGCGGTATGCCGTCGGGGTCGAAGAGCGTGAACTTCTGCTGCACGCTCTCGACGATGGCCTTGAAGTTGAGACCGCTGCCCCAGACGAAGCGGACGCGCGGCGCGGCGTGCGTCTTGGGCTGAATCTTGACGAGCCTGTAGATGAGGTCGGTCTTCTTCCGCACGTCCCGCTCATAGGGGCCGGACTTCTCGGGGATTGTGGTGTCAAAGAACAGGTCGAGCGTCAGCTTCTCGTTCTGCCCGCGAATGAATTGCAGGATGGGCGAGTCGATGCCGGGGATGGCGATCTCGGCGATCTGCGCGCCCTTGCTCAGCGTGTACTCCGTCGGGTTGAACTGCACCTGGATGGTCGCTGGCAGCCCCGGCGAGGTTTGACCCGCCTGACCGGGCGACGTGTCCACCGCCTCGCGATCCAGCACTTCAATGATGGCTTTGACGAGCGCCAACCCCGCACCTCACTCCCCGACGCGCGCCGGCGGGGCCGCCCCGCGCCTGAGCGTCGTCGCCTCGCGCGACTTGCGCGCCTCGCGCTGCTTGCCTTCGAGCCGGCCGAGCACGATCTGCACGAGCTTTTCGATCTGCGCCTGCGTGAGCGGCAGCTCGCCCTCCACGACCGCGACCTCCTCAGTTAGCTCCTCGATGTGCACGGGCATATCCGGTTCGCTCCTCACTTCGTGCGTGTGAGCCCGCGGTGGCAGAGCTCGACCGTCTCGACGGCGACGCTGTTCTGCATCGCGTTCAGGTCGGGGCCGAGCCACTTGCAGGGGAAGGCGTCGCTGAACTGCCACTCCATCACGGCCGTCCCGCCCGACGGGTCGCGCACGGTGATGCTGCCGCTGCGCAGCAAAGTCAGCCCCTGTGTCAACAGCCAGTACCAGTCCCACATGGCCCTGTCCACGATGCCGCGCTTGAGCACGATGTTGGTCTGCTTGGTGCGCGTCGGGAACTTGAGGACGTGCGTGTTGAGTCCGCCCTCGTTATAGTCCTGCACCTCGGTTTCGAGTTGCAGCCCCGTGCAGTCGCTGAAGCCGGCGACCGGCATCGCCTCCAGCGTGACCTCGAAGCGGAAGGCGAGGAAGGGATCCTGGCGGTCTCCGGTCTTAGGCATTGATGGCCCCCGCCGTCTCGAAGAACTCCGCGCGTCCTTCGGTCTTACCGATGCGAACGATGACGAACTCAGCCGGCCACGGCGGCAGCAGCCCGATCTCGCAGATCATCCGCCCCTGATCGGTCTCGGAGGATGGGTTGGTTGTCTCGTCGCAGCGCACGGAGAAAGCCTCCTCGGCTGTCGCGCCGTCGAGCATGCCACGCAGCCAGAGCCCCTGGAGGAAGTTGCGCGCGACGCGGTCGAGCTCGCGCCAGAGGTTCTGGTTGTTCGGCTCGAAGACCGTCCACTGTGTCTGCTCGTCGAGCGCCTCCTCGATCATCGTGACGAGGCGGCGCACGTTGACGTATCGCCAGGCGGGGTCTTCGCTCAGTGTGCGCGCGCCTGCCACGCGGATGCCGCGCCTGGGGTAGTCGCGCAGGACGTTGACGCCTCGCTCGTTCAGGTCGCCGTGCGCGATGTCGTCGAGCGCGACGCGCACATCCTTCGCCGCCTCAAGCTCCTCGTTGGCGGGCGGCTTGTGGACGCCGACCCGGCGGTCGCCGCGCGCGTAGACGCCCGCGACGTGGCCCGAGGGCGGGACGGCGCGCAGGAGCCCCTCGATGCCGAGCGGATCCGGCACGAGCAGCCAGGGGAAGTAGAGCGCCGCGTACTTCAGGCCGTCGCCCGAGAGTCTTTGCAAGCGCCAGTCCACGACGGTCTCGGTCGTCAACCGCGTGGGCGGCGTGTCGAGGACGGCGAAGCGATCCTTGAGCTTCAGGCAGTGCGAGACGAGCGCCGACTGTAGTTGCGAAATTTCGTCCTCGTCGAAGCCGCGCGGGAACTCGGCCGGCTCTTCGGTTCGGGCCGGCACTCCGGTCTCCGGGTCGGGCTCGCCGCACCTGGCCGGCAAGGGCTCCGGGCCGGGTCCGTCTGAGTCCGGAGGCTCGGGTTTGGCGGCCGGCTCGCAGAAGTCCGAAGGCGTCAGGTTCGGGTCGAGCTTGGAGCAATCGAGCGGCGGCTCTTTCGGCTTCCGCGGCGAGATGAGAGCCTTCGGCATGATGTCGGGCATCGCGACGATGCTGATCTCGTCAACCGTTTCGAGCGCCGCGAGCCCCCACGCCTGCACGACCGGCGAGCCCTCACCGCTGAAGTGTTTGGACGTGAGCGACGCGATGCCGTCGCGCCCGCAGTTAAGGTGGCCGCTGCCGCCGCGCAGGTTCGGCGCGTCCGGGTCGGGCGTGTTCTTCTGCGAGCGCTCTAGCGGGAGCAGGTCGGCGGCGCGCACGAGGCGCGAGCCGCCGCCGCGCACGCGCGCATGTTCGTCGGCCGCGGGCGAGCCCGCGCGCTTTTTCGCCCTGCCGGGGCAGGAGTCATCGTCCCTCTCGCCGTTGATCAACTTGCAGACATAGCGCGTGTCGCAGGGGTTCATCGAGAGGTCGCGCCAGATTTCGCGCACGTTGCCGAGTTGGAGCGTGAGCGTGAACCGGTCGCGCGCGGTGTGCACCAGCGAGAACGTGATGCGGTTGCCGGCCGCGCCGGGGTTCGCGTAGACGTGGTGCTGGCCGTCACTGCTGGTGATGTTGGTGATGGCCGTGAGCCTCAGGGCCGGCTGCTTCGTCTCGTCCAGCAGCACGAAGAAGGCCGGGCGCGCGATGTCGGGGTCGGCCACGCGGACGACCCAGCAGGTCGCGCCGCCATTGGCGAAGAAGCCCTCGACCGCGTAGGCCAGGTAGCCGTGCTCGATGTGCTCGCCGAAGATGGAGGCGAACTGCGTCATGCTCTCGATGCGGACGGGCGTGTGCAGCGGGCCGGCGGCGGCAATGCCGATGAAGCCCGCCACATCCGTCCGCAGCGGCCTGAGTGCGGGGACGCGCGTGTCCGGCCACTCGAAGTAGACTCCTGGTGTGCGGTAGGCCAGCATGAAAGCGTAGCTCCTTGCGCCCCGCCGACACGCGGGCAGGGGCGCGCTGCGGGGCTTCAGGTCATCTCGATGCCTTCGCAGACGAGCTCCAGCGTCTCGATGGCGACCTCGTTGGTCTTGGCGTTGAAGGCCGGCCCTTCCCACTTGCGCGGCCACGCCTCGCGGAACGTCCAGCGCAGAGCTTCGGTGCGCGCCTCGTTCTTGAGGACGACGGCTCCGTCGCGGCGCTCGGTCTTGCCGTCAAGCACGGTCTTGCGCCACAGCCAGAGGTCGTGGTTGTCGGTGAAGCCGCGCTTCAGAGTGATGTTGCCGAACTTCTTCAGGCCGGGCAGCTTCTTGACGGTGATGTCGAGGTCGCCGGTACGGTACTCGATAGCGTCGGTCTCGGTGTTGAGGCCGGTGCACTCGGTGAAACCGGCGACGGGGATGCCGTCAATCTCGACGGTAAAGTTGAAGGCCGAATAAGGATCTTCGCGGTCTCCCGTAGGCATTTCTCACCTCCGCTTTTCTACTGTTGCGCCTCAATCGTCTTCTGACTGATGCGGAAGATAACGAACTCGGCGGGCTTCACCGGCGCGATGCCGATGTAGCAGATGAGCCGGCCGTTATCTATGTCGTCCTGCGTCATCGTCGTCCGGTCGCACTTGACGAAGAACGCCTCCTCCTGCGTCAGCCCCATCAGCGCGCCGCTGCGCCAGACGCTAAGGAGGAAGTTCGAGATGCTACGCACCACTCTCGCCCACAACGCGGAGTCGTTCGGCTCGAAGACGACCCACTGCGTGCCCTCGTCAATTGACTCCTCGACGAAGAGGAAGAGCCGCCGGACGTTGACGTACTTCCACTCGCCGTTCGACGACATCGTGCGCGCCCCCCAGAGCCGGATGCCGCGGCCGTCCGGGCGGAAGTCGCGGAAGCAGTTGACGCCGCGTGGATTGAGCACGTCCTGCGTGCCCTTGGGCACGGGAAACTCCAGGTCGCGCACGCCGCGCCCGACTTCGTTGGCCGGCGCCTTGTGGACGCCGCGCGTCACGTCCGTGCGCGCGTAGATGCCCGCCACGATGCCCGTCGGCGGGATGAGCCGCTGGTCGTTAATCGAGGGGTCGTAGACCCAGACCCACGGGTAGTAGAAGGCACCGTAGGAGGTGTCGCGCGGCGGGTTGAGCGGTGTGGGATTGTCGATGTCGCTGCGCCCCTGCACGACCGAGCAGATGGCGAAGCGATCCTTGAGCGCCTCGCACTGGTCGAGCACCGCATCCGTGACCGGGCTCATGTTGCTGCGAACCTCGTCGGGGGCCATCAGGAGCGAGACCTCGTCTATGTTGGCGACGGCAGCGAGCCCGCGGCCGCGGCCGAGCAGGTCGGCCGTGGTCGTGCCCGTGAATATCGAGTCGTCGTTGCCGTTGAAGTCGCCAGCGTTGATGGGCGCGCCGTCCGAGCCCGTCGAGCCGACCTGCACGAAGTTGCCCGTCGGCGCGAGCGGGCCCGGGCCGGCGCCGCTCCATTCGACGCGAACGAGGCGCGAAGAGGAGTTGATGACGGTGATGATGTTGTTGCTCGCTCCGGGCTCCTCGGTCAGGTTGTCGTAGACTTCGAGTACGTCCGGGTTGCGACGGTCGGTGCTGACCAGGTCGGCGGGGAGGGTCGAGGTCGGGTCGATAATGCTGCCGGGGAAGTTCGGGGGCGGCGTCCTGTAGTAGAGGACGTAGACGCGGAACATGGGCCGCAGCGGTGTAGAGCGTGTGGCGACGTCCACCTTGATCATGACGCGGTTGCCCCACGCGCCGTGCCCGATGGCGAAGACGTTCATGTTGTCCACGCTGCCGGTGGTCAGTCCCGCACCGGCGCCGACGATGCGGGCGACGTAGCAGCGCTGGCCGCCGTTGTCGAAGAAGCCCTGCATGGCGTAGGCCAGGAAGGACTGGTCGATATAGCTGCCGTACCAGCGCTGGAATTGGAGAAAGCTTGTGATCAGCTTCGGATACAAAGGCCCGCGCTCGGTCGCGCCGAGCATGGCGGCGGTGCTGGTGCTGACGCCCTCAATTGGGACTGGGCCGGTACTGATCTCCTCCACGTAGACACCGGGCGAAAGATACTCAGGCATGTCGAATCTCCTTACTCAGCTATGCGAACCGGAAGGTCGGCACGACCGCGGTTGCCCGCGGCCTCACCTGCTGATTAGTTTTCGTCTGCGAACGCCCGTCGGGCAGAGTCGCCGTTACTTGAACCGCCGCCGCCCCCTGATTCAAGCCGAAGTAGTAGAACCAGGAGCCGTCCGCGGCAACGGACGTCGAGCCGGGCCGCCCCTGCACCTGCACGGTCGCGCCGGGGATGACGCCGCCCGCGTTCGAG